>JAHDBB010000184.1 GCA_020630635.1 Chitinophagales bacterium | reverse complement strand
TTTTTGAGGGTAAAGATAGTTAGTTTTCTCTCAATCCTAAAGAATTGAGTAAAGTGATTTGTTTCGTATTTTTTAGGAGAGAACGGTTATTACTCTTTCATCGTGATGGGTCTCCCTGCTATACGCTACTATAGCAAGCCAACGCCAACCCTTTTAGCCAATGCATTTGCTATAACGCTGCTATCAGGTCTATTTGGGGGAGGGAAGGACTTCTTAGTGCATAAAAAAAGGGACACAACCCCAGCGGTTGTGTCCCTAACAAATTACCCAATCATCTGTGGACGTGATGAAAAAAGGATTTCTATTCAAAAAACTTTAATAAACGACAAAAGATTCGACTTTGGTATGAGCCGCAGACTGCCACTGTAGGAAGTAAGTTCCCTTAGGTTGGTCACGCAAATCAATCGATAAAGATTCAATGGCACTATTGGCAGGAATATCTATCTGCTTAATCAATTGTCCTAAAACATTATAAACGGTAAAGGTTTGTTCCGTTTCTATATTTGCAAATAAGGCAAGGTTAAATAATCCTTGATTGGGATTAGGATATATAGTCACTTGGTAATCATCCATTTCATTCAAAGGCTTAAATCCTTCTTCCACTTCCATTTCTTCTTCTGGCTCTTCTTCCATTTCTTCACCACAATCAGGCGATACTTCTACTACATAAGTAATTGTATCACAGACTCCATCAATGTTACAACCGACTACAGTGATTGTATCTCTCAAATCTGGGAACAACTCAAAAGAAGGAACAGGAATATATCGGAAACAATGATCGTCTATTTCACTAATAGAACAAATTGTAAAGAATGAACTAACTTCTGTAATACTGTATTCTGGATTAACATTGTAACTTCCATCGAATAAACAAAACTCTGGACAAAGTACATTATGAGTCAATGGCAAAGAACAAGTTAAAACGTCTTCGTTTTCACAATTTGGAGGGTACACTATAACAGTCACAGGAATGCTTTGACTGACCGCACCACAATCTGTATCAATACAAGCATCATAAGTGAAAGTGGCGGTTCCTTCAAAATTGATCGAAGGCATAAAAATTAATACGCCATTTTCTTCGATGATGGTTCCAGCATCAGATGCACCTACTGCACAAATGTATGCACCATCTGTATCATTGGCTAAGACATCTATTGTAATCATTTGACCATCTGTGTCAGCACTATCTTCTTGACCGATCGTTCCTTCATAAGTAGGACCTTCCACAATGACTGTAACCGTTGTTGATGATGAACCACCCAAGTCATTACATGCTGTATAAGTAAAGTTTGCTTCGCCAGCAAATCCATTGGCAGGAGTATAAACGATACCACTTTCAGTTATATCAGCCGTTCCAATATTAGGATCAATAAAAATTTCACAAATTTCTAAATCAATGCCTTCATCATTGGCCAATACATCAATATCTATTGCTTCACAATCTGTTGTAATCGTGTCAGGATGAGCCATAATTTCAGCACCACAATTTTCAGAAACATTAGCCATAATGTAAAGCGTATCACAGATTTCACCACTTGGATTACAAGCCACAACCGTGATAAGATCTTGTTCTACAATCTCCATACCTGGTAATGGAATATATCTGAAACAATGTTCATCCAAATAAATGATGCTACAATTGAACATTGAAGTGATTTGTACCAAAGAATATTCTTCTAAATCACAGAAGATAGGACACAACTCAATCGGTTCAACTGGACCTGTACAAATTTCATAATCCCCACAAGTGACATTACAAGCAAAGTTTTCTGTTATACTTACAGACTGACAGTTATCGGGAGCAAAAATACTTGGGAAAGAAACGGTAAATGTCACGTCTCCTGCTACTCCTTGAGGTGCATCATAGTGAGTACCTGTACCTATATTACCTAAATTGTCTTCCCAATTAATCAAGAAATTATAACACACATCTTCTATATCAATAGAACAGTCAGTTGCATTGGTGGTAAATGAAATTTCTGGATAAATGTAAGCGGTATTGGTAAAAGACGTTAAGGTTTCACAATCGCCATTGGTAGGCGTATATACAGCATAAAAGCCTATTTCTTCTCCTTCACACATATCAGTTGTCAAAACGACGGCATTTGGATTGTCAATTACATTGTTATGTGTATCATACCAAACCAAAGTACCACCATCATCATTCACGATTTCAATGTCTAAGCTGATAGACTCACCAGAACACACTAAGGTCGGACTACAAACTGCATTTATTAGTTGTGGACATTCAGTCGGATTACAATCATAATCAATAGAAGTGGTCGTTGTTTGACAAGCATCTGGTGCGAATCCTAAGGCAGCAGCATGTTCAATCGTAAATTCAACCGTACCACTATTTCCATCTTCCGCATTGAAAACAGGTCCATCACCACTTTGTCCATTATGAGTCCAAGAAATTTCAAAGTTTTCACAGAAGTTGATGATTTCGATAGAACACTCATTTTCTAAAATATCAAAGGTAAGGGCAGGATAAACATCAATAACGACTCTGGCTTCTACTGTAATAGCACAACCATTTTCATCGAAGCTATCATAAAATGCTTGGAATACAATCACTTGACCTTCACAAGCTGCTTCTAATAAAATATTGGTTGGATCAACAACCATTGTTCCCGCATTGACATCTTGCCAAGACAATTCGTCATTGTTATCGGTAATGTAAGAGTTTAAGTCCACATAAGAACCAGAGCAAATACTCACTTCATAAGTTTGCCAAGTAAGAGGTGAGCCATAGTTCGGATCTTCTTCATTGACACAAGCACAGTTTTCATAATCGTAATAATCCAAAGTACAAGCGACTCCATCATCACAAGAAGTAAAGAGTTCTGCAATCGGTTCATTGACACAAGCACAAGTTTCATAATCATAAGAATCTGTTGTACAATCCAATCCATCATCACAAGAAGTTGCTAAGTCTTCATTGGGCACATGATTACAAGTACAAGTTGTATAATCGTAAGAATCTGTTGTACAATCCAATCCATCATCACAATTATTGGCTAAGTCTTCAATGGGTTCATGGACACAAGCACAAGTAGTCGGATCAAAAGAATCCAAAGTACAAACCAGTCCATCATCACAGTTATTATTACCTTCATCCATCAACTCATTCATACAAGCACAAGTAGCATAATCATAAGAGTCCATCGTGCAATCCAATCCATCATCACAAGAAGTTGCTAAGTCTTCGATAGGTTCATAGACACAAGCACAAGTTGCATAGTCATAAGAATCTGTTGTACAATCCAATCCATCATCACAAGAAGTCGCTAAACTTTCAATTGGTGTATTGACACAAGCACAAGTTGCAAAGTCATAAGAGTCTTCTGTACAATCTAATCCATCATCACAACTCACTCCTGCCTCTGGAATTGGAATATTAGAACATTGACATGTTTCTTCATTCAAAATATCTTCTGTACAATCCAATCCATCATCACAACTCACACCTTCACAAGAAGGAGCGCAGTAGTAAGGAATACTTACCGTAGCAATTTGACAGAAAAAAGGAATACCCACAGCCGTAGCTTCTGGATTATAAATCGTAAATTCACATAGACCACTTTCATCTTCATCTGCTTCAAACAAAGGACCATTACCTGGCTTATTTTCACTAGTAATCCAATTGATCCAAAAATGCTCACAATAGTCAATGATTTCAATGGTACAACCTGTTTCGATTACCTCAAAACTAATAGCTGGATAAACTTCAATATTGATGGTAAAATAAATATTACTAGGACAACCATCTGGCGTTTGAGATGCAGCAATTCCAGAGAAAGTATACGAAACTGTTTCACAACCCGTTTCTACTAAAACATGAGTCGCATCTTCAATATCATTCCAAGAAATTGTTCCTGTAATATCAGCAGTCAAGTAGTCATTTAAATTCAAGATAGAACCCGAACAAGCATAAGTCAAAGGCAAATTGATTTCAACTGAACTAGGTTCACTAGTGGTTGTATTACAGCTACAATTACTAAAATCATAAGAGGTCGTTACACAAGGATCAGCATCTTCACATCCAGCCGCAAACTCTTGGTCTGGCGTATGAGTACAAGCACAAGAATCATAGTCATATGCATCAATCGTACAATCCAACCCATCATCACAAGAAGTTCCTGCTTCTGGAATTGGAATATAGACACAAGCACAAGAATCATAGTCGTAGTAGTCTTCTGTACAATCCAATCCATCATCACAAGAAGTCTCCGCTTCAGGAATTGGAATGTGGACACAAGCACAAGTTGCAGCATCATAAGAATCCTCTGTACAATCTAATCCATCATCACAAGAAGTCCCTGCATCAGGAATTGGAATAAATGCACAAGCACAGCTTTCAAAATCATAAAAGTCTTCTGTACAATCCAACCCATCATCACAAGAAGTGGCAAAGTCCTCAATAGGTGTATAACTACAAGTACAAGTAACAGGATCAAAAACATCCTCTGTACAATCCAATCCATCATCACAACTATTGGTGTCTCCTAATACAGCAGTTGCAGAAACGGTACATTGAGAATTATCAGAAACAATAATATTAATAACGCCCGTACCATCAATCAAAAACGGATTGGGAACAGGATTAAAAGTGTTTCCTCCATCCATACTAAAAAGATAAGGAGGTCCGCCACCTGTTACTTCAAAGCTTGCCGTTTTAGAACCATCTGCATTACAAATAACTTCATAACTAACATCCAATGCTTCTGTTACTGTAATATTTTTTGCAACAGAACAAGCTCCTGCATCCGTCAAAAATAATTCATAACCAGAACCATCTGCTGGTGCGTCAAAAGTAAAGTTATTAATCGTACCTGCATCATTCGCAATCGGCATCATATCTCCATTTTCATCTGTCACGATCAAATCATAACTTTGATCAAAACCACCAATCGCTTTTACGGTGACAACTCGATTGTCTGCATCATTGGGACAACTAATATCACAACTAATGGCAATTTGAGCATTATAAGTCGTGAGGTCAAAAATACGGGTTCCATTCTCATCACCCTCTCCTGGATTATCCACTTCACCGATCAACTGAACCGTTGAACAAAGGTCTCCACCACTAAAATAGCTACTAAAATCTAACTCATAAATTTGAGAAAGTGGAATTGAGCTATCTGTAATATAGCCAATACCATCTGGTTTGATCGCAATACCATTTCCATTGACAATTCCTGGATCACAAATAAAGGTTGCAACCCAATTATTGTTGGGATCTTGTGAAACAATGAACAATCCATTTTCTGAAATTGCCCAAAGGTTACCGTCAATATCAAAGGCAATATCTCCATAGTTTCCAATGGTATCTCCACCGATTGTTAAATTGGTCGAGTTGACAAAACCATTAGTAACGGTATTAGGATCAATAAAGAAAAGAGTTTGGTTACCTCCTTGAATGGCATAAATATTACCATTGTCATCCACCGTAAGGCGCACAAAGTTGAGATCTGTAGCTCCATTAGGCGCATCTACTTCACCAACAAAGGTATTGACTCCTGTAGAAAGGTTGAAACAATGAAATTCATGGTTATCATCCAATAAAGTAATATAGTATAATGAATCGTTGGTTGGAACAACACCAATGGCTGCGGAACCATCAGTATCCAATTCGCTGATACTAGCAAAAGGAACACCTTCTGAATAAGCTTCTGTAAAACTCAACGCATACAAGCCTCCATCACTACTCATCCCATACAACACATCTTTTTTACAAAGTGGGTCGTCTGGAGCCTTACAAAAAGAAATACTTTCAATACCACCTGTGGAGGCAGTAGAAGTTACTTTTCCAACAAAATTACTAAAGGCGAGAGCTTCAGAATGATCTGCATTTGTACCATTGATACAAATACCTGTTACACCGATGACGGAACTCCAATTCAAAGAATCTTGGTTGGCTCCTTCCAACAGATAAATCAAATCATCTGTTCCATCACTTAGTTCATAAGTTGTTCCATTCCAAGTATAGGAGGCAATCAGGTCTGTACCTGTTGGGCAAGAATCAGCCGCTAAAATCGGAATAGAAAACAGCCAGCTACACAGCAAAAATAGGCATAGTAATGGCTGACAATAGGACATACTTCGCCTATTGGGATTAACTGTAATCGTAAATCTCATAGTTGTTTTATAATTAGTTTGTTAGGTTGTCAGTATACTACTTGGCTGGATGAACAGGAGAGGTTTATCAATGCTTTAGTGTTGCTTTTTTAGGAGCGAAAGGGTTCACTTTCATTGTTACAGAAAGTCCCGCTATTCGTTCTTATTGCTGCTCTAGCTCTTCTCAATCAAATGGTGACTTCAAGTCATCATTTGAATTTGCCTTGCTTCACAGCAATACCACTACTATCGGGGCTAGTTGGTTATAGACACAACCAATCAGATACAGATAGCATTTGACCTAAGACATAGTCTAAAGCACAAAAAAGACCAAGTATATTAAATGATTAAGAAAAATTAAAGGGCAATAAAAAAAAGACCATCATTGAATAGATTGTACTCAATGATATTAGTTAAGTCAATAAGATTATTTGAGGTATTCTCAAAAGGTGAGCAAGTTGATATGCAGCGTAAGTATTTCCCACGTAAATAGGAGGGCATAGAAGGGGGACAATTTGCTCGAAGAGGAAAGCCACTTTAATTAGTTAGTTCTTTATATTTCAAATAAATTACAATTTTGATTAAAAATAAATATCAAAAAAAATTTATTTAAGCCACTTATAATTCTATAAAAATATTGTAGGGAGTTAATACGCAAATATACTAACAAAAACCATTCCATACCAAATTTCGTTGATAATTAGTTTTTAATGAATTGTGTTTTTATGGTATGTGTTGGTTTGTAGCAGATAGTGTACATTTTGTAAGACACTGTTGTAGTAGCAACTATTGACAAGTGGCTGGTAGTATTGGGACGATGTGACGATGTGACATTGTGGTTCAGTTCGTGGTTTGGGGACAATGGGACGTTGTGATAGGGACGAATTTTTTTTATTCACTTTTTCTTTACAAACTTCCCCTTATCCCAACAGGTAAAAAGTGTCCCGTTCGTCCCATCGTCCCAACATGTAAAAAATGTCCCGTTCGTCCCATCGTCACTTTTACTAGTAATAAGAAGTTGCATCCCAAACCACCTAGACCCGATAGTAGTGGTATCACCCTTGTAGAGCAAATTCACGAATTTGCTCTACAAGGGTGGTAAGAACGGATAGCGGGGAGACCCGTCACGACGAAGTAACTTTCGTTCTCTCCTAAAAAAACTTTACTTTTGTGATGACGAAAATTGCAAACCCCCTAAACTTTGAATTTTGGCTAAGAAAAAAAAGGAAACACCAGCAATCGCAGAATCAGAGATTGAAAACATTGAAGTATTTGGTGCAAGAGTGCATAACCTTAAAGATATAGATGTATCTATTCCACGCAATAAACTGGTCGTGATTACGGGAGTCAGTGGAAGCGGAAAATCATCCTTGGCATTTGATACGATCTATGCCGAAGGACAACGGCGATATATGGAAAGCTTCTCTGCTTATGCCCGTCAGTTTGTCGGAGGCTTTGAACGACCCGATGTCGATAAAATCACAGGCTTGAGTCCTGTCATTTCGATTGAGCAAAAAACCACCAATCGCAATCCTCGCTCCACCGTAGGAACCGTCACCGAAATATATGATTTTTATCGCCTTCTATTTGCTCGTATTGGAGAAGCGTACTCTTATGAAACAGGAAAAAAGATGGTGCAGTTTTCAGAAGAACAAATTAAAGACTACATCATTGAGCATTACAACGATAAAAAGATTGCCTTGCTTGCGCCAGTCGTCAAAGGGCGAAAAGGACACTATCGAGAATTGTTTGAGCAAATCCGCAAACAAGGTTATTTGAAAGTTCGCATTGATGGAGACATCCAAGACATCGTTCCCAAAATGCAAGTGGATCGCTATAAAATTCACGATATTGAAATCGTGGTGGATAGGTTGAGAGTGCGAGACGATATGATGGCACGTTTGGGCATCTCCTTAGACACCGCTTTATCCGCAGGCAATGGATTAGTGATGGTCTTGGATTATGAAAACAACGAGATCAAAAACTTTTCTAAAAACTTGATGGATGCCGAAACAGGCATTTCCTACGATCAGCCTTCTCCCAATACTTTTTCTTTCAATTCACCGTATGGAGCTTGTCAAAGTTGTAAAGGTTTGGGATTTGTCAACGATGTCGATATGGAAAGAGTGTTACCAGATGATACCAAAAATATCGAAGAACAAGGCATCGTTCCTTTTGGAGAAGTCCGAGACAATTACACCTTTAAAAAATTACAAGCTTTAGCTAAAAAATATAAATTTACTTTTAAAACGCCTATCAAAAAAATTCCAAAAAAAGCTTTGAACTTGATGTTGTATGGTTCTGAAACAGAAAAAGTCGATATGGATTTAGGGCTAAAAGGGAAAGTTGATTATCGTGTCGATATAGAAGGAGTCATCAATACTTTAAAACGCTGTTACAATGATACGACTTCCGAAACCTTACGTCGTTGGGCAGAAAGTTTTATGATGAAAAAAGCCTGTCCGACTTGCAATGGACAACGCTTAAAAAAAGAATCGCTTCACTTTAAGTTAGACGAAAAAAACATTTCGGACATCGCTCAAATGGACATCGCTCATTTATACGATTGGACCAAAGGCTTGTATAAGAAACTGAACAAACGCCAACAAAAAATCGCTAAAGAACTTTTGAAAGAAATCACGACTCGCCTCAAATTTTTATTGGATGTTGGATTGGATTATTTAGCGATGGATCGTCCTTCTCGTTCCTTGTCAGGTGGCGAGTCACAACGCATTCGTTTAGCCACCCAAATCGGCTCGCAATTGGTGGGCATTACTTACATCTTGGACGAACCCAGCATCGGTTTGCATCAACGAGACAATCACCGACTCATTGGTTCACTCAAAGAATTGTGCGAAGTCGGCAACACGGTTTTAGTGGTCGAACACGACAAAGACATTATGTTGGCAGCCGACCATGTAATCGACTTAGGACCAGGAGCAGGAGCATTGGGGGGAGAAGTCGTTGCAGCAGCAGCTCCCAAAAAGTTTAAAAAACTCAAGACTCGTACAGCCGAGTTTCTCAATGACAAAGACAGCATTGAAGTTCCTCAAGAAAGGCGACCTGGAAACGGCAATGTTTTAAAACTAACAGGCGCGACAGGAAATAATTTAAAAGGTCTAAATGTAGAGTTTCCTTTGGGTAAGTTTATTTGTGTGACAGGTGTTTCTGGAAGCGGAAAATCAACCCTTATCAATGAAACACTTTACCCCATTTTGAGAACTCATTTTGCTAAAAGAGGACCTACTTATCGTCCCAAGAAAAAACCTTTGCCTTATAAAAGTTTTGAAGGATTAGAGCATTTAGACAAGGTTATCGAAATTGACCAATCGCCTATTGGACGCACCCCTCGTTCTAATCCAGCGACTTATATCGGTGCATTTACAGAGATACGCAATCTATTTGCCAAACTGCCCGAAGCCCAAATTCGAGGATACAAGGCAGGTCGTTTTTCATTCAATGTCAAAGGTGGTCGTTGTGATGAATGCGAAGGTGGGGGAATGCGTTGTATCGAAATGAATTTTCTTCCCGATGTCTATGTCCAATGCGAAAAGTGTTTGGGTAAACGCTATAATCGAGAGACTTTAGAGGTTCGTTACAAAGGCAAATCCATCAATGATGTATTGAATATGCGAGTTGATGAAGCCGTTGATTTCTTTCAGCCGTTACCCAAAATCTACCGAAAAGTTAAGACCTTACAAGATGTCGGTTTAGGCTATATCACTTTGGGACAATCAGCGACGACACTTTCGGGAGGCGAAGCACAACGAGTTAAGTTATCATCAGAACTTTCAAAAAGAGCAACAGGTAAGACACTTTATATTTTGGATGAACCCACAACTGGACTTCATTTTTCGGACATCAAAATGCTTTTGGAAGTTTTAAATAAATTGGTTGATAAAGGCAATTCGATGATCGTTATTGAACACAATATGGATGTGATCAAAGTAGCGGATTATATTATTGACATTGGACCTGAAGGAGGCGACAGAGGCGGACAGATTGTAGCGATGGGAACGCCTGAAGAAATCGCCAAAAACAAAAAAAGTCATACTGCTAAATATTTGAAGGAGGAGTTGTAGTAGCTTTATAAGTCCATAGTTGTGGCTCATTTCGTGAATTTGAGTACAAAAACGAAAATCCTATTAATTACGAAAAATCCTGAGAGTCCTATTCATCTTTTAGGTTAGGAGCGAATGGATTTTGCTTCGTCGTAAGAGAAAGTCCCGCTATCCGTTCCTATGAATGCAGCCAACGTTTTGTTAAGCCAACGCTTTTGCATTCATACCACTACTATCGGGGCTAGTTGGGTAAGGTAGTAACTTCTTAGTACCAGCTAATTAAATTCTAATATTAAAATTTAAAATTCTAAAAAGTCTGTAACCCAAAGAGCCGCATTTTCGTTTGCGACTATCGACTATCGACTATCGACTATCGACTATCGACTAT
>JAHDBB010000183.1 GCA_020630635.1 Chitinophagales bacterium | reverse complement strand
TCCATTTTACAATCAAAGAAAAAATGGCTCGCTTCAATCGGATGGGTCTTCCCGTCTATAAGAGGCAATCCGATTGATAAAGAGAAAGGAGTCTTTTAATATAAATCAATCGGATGGGTCTTCCTGTCTATAAGAGGCAATCCGATTGATAAAGAGAAAGGAGTCCATTAATATAGATCAATCGGATTGCTGGCTCACTACCTGCATAGCAATCCGATTGAAACGATTGAGCCTTTATTTTTTATAATGAGAGTAACTTGGCAACTTTAGACGGGTTGCCTATTTTTTAATCTAAAAAGAGTCAGTTACTATCAGGAGAGACCGCAACGAGCTAGCCCCGATAGAAGTGGTATTCGTGTGGAAGCGTTGGCTTAGGAAAACGTTGGCGACACGAATGAGAACGGATAGCGGGACTTGCTATTACGACGAAGCTCTGAAACGCTCGCTCCTAAAAACCTAAAACGGCTTTTACGCCATAAAGACTATTTCCTTTTAGCGGCTTCATAGGTTCGTAAAAATTGCCATAGAATTGCGTCTCTAAGGACTTCCAAAAGGTAGGTTGGTATTGTAAATTGAGAAGTCCAAAAATAGATTCATGGGGTAAGTCGATAGTATAAACGCTGCTTAGCTTTTCTAAGCCAACGCCCATTTCAAAAGTAAAAGAAGGATGTTGGGGAAGTTGATAAACACCACTAATGCCTATTTGCATTTGATGAATCGGAATGGTTGTTTGTTCAAAAATACCCATTTGATAATTCCAGTTGACCCATTCTTTGACACCATAAGCTTCACCAATAGATGATTCCATATTGAGTTGTAAACCGCCGATAGATTGAATCCAAAGAGGTCTCAATATGGTGGTATTGCCTTCTGGAATACTAATGGAAATATTGGCTAAATAAGGTCTAAATGAAATGGGTTGTGTCATTGCCTGTAATTCAAAATGAGTAATGGCTGGTTTGCCTTCAACCTCTATCAACAAAGTGTAAAGAGCCGTATCCATTTGTCCGCAAGCATCCATAATAACATAAGATAGATTGATGGCTTCTCCTTCAAAATCATCGGCAATATCAAACGTAAACGTTGCGTCATTGAGGTCTGTTATCTCTCCTACCGTTTCCTCTAAAATCTCCACTTCTACTAAAGTAAGACCAAACCCAACATCATTGCCCAAAGGAAATAATTCAATAGGTTGGGTATCATTGATACTGGTAATATCGTTGTTGGCAATCGGTTGAGTGGCATTGTTAATCGCAATACATTGAGTGCCTCCACAGAGGGCTTCATTAAAGTAAGTCACACAATATTCGCCAGGTTCTGTTACGATTAAGAGAGAAGAGTTTGTCAAAATAGTACTGACATCATTAACATTGATCCATTCGTAAGAATCAATGGTATCAGCCGCCCCACCTTCAACGGTTAAAGAGATACTATCTCCTTCGCAAAGCAAAGTTTCTCCCACGATTTCAAACTCTAAAGGTGGAGCTTGTACAACGGTCACACAAGTACTCGCACTACAATTGGTTTCGGTATCCATCACTGTCACACAAACTTCTCCCAATTCGTCAATCAAGGCATCCGCACTCATTTCTCCATTGGTCCATTCATAAGTACAAACATCACAATTGGAAACAACCGCATCTAATTTAACGGAACCACCCACCAGACATAATTCAAGATTTCCTTCAATTTCTACTTCAATAGCGGGAACTTGTTCCAGTTCAATATCGACCTCATTGGCGCATCCATTTTCAGCAACCACTGTCAATGTATAAATCCCTCCTTCATTGGTTACTAAGGTACTATCTTGTATTCCATTACTCCACAAATAGGTGGTATTGGGCAAATCAGCCGATGCTGTAATCGTGGCAGGTTTGGTACCACAAATAATGGTGTTTCCTGAAAATCCTACATCGGGAACAACATCGACTTGAACGAATTGCTCTACTGTTACAGAACAACCATCAGTATTGGTCATTGTCAAAGTATAGGCTCCTCCTTGCGCCACATTGATCGAAGCTTGTGTTCCCAGATCACCGATTTCCTTATTGTGCCAAGCAAAAGAGCAATCACTACAATCCGTTATTCCTGCCAAAGTGCCTTGTTCTCCATCACATAAAACAGTATCTCCGACAATATTTAAAACCAACTCTTGGACAGGTTCAATATCAATCGTTTCAATATATTCACAACCTTCTACTGTTCGCAAAAAGGCTCGATAAGTATCGGAAGAATCTGCTGTGACACTAATGGTATTGGTAAAAAGGGTATCTGTATTTTGAATCCAAAAAGTACTGCAATCCTCACAATCCGTTTGAATACTCAATACGGCTTCTTTTCCTTCACAAAAATTCAGTTCACCTTCGATAGTATAAGGCGTTTCTTGTATCCAATCTACGGTAATAGATTCAGTTTGAAAGCATCCTTTTTCATCGGTGATGGTCACTTCATAAACACCTGCTTCCTCAATTTGAGCAGTAGCGGCAATAGGACCATGCGACCATTCATAATCACAGTTGGGACAATCGGTTTCAACAGCAACAAAAGCACCTTTGGTTGAGTTCCTGCACAAGGGAGCTTTGATAAAAATGTCTGCTTCGTAATTACTTCTGCATCCATCTTTCAAAGTCTGCCACGCAATAATACCTCCAACTCCTGCTACTGCTACTGGCGCAATCCACCAAGGCGTTCTTGATTGGATAGGCTCAAATTTTGCATTGCTTCCCGTCAATTCAGCTTGCGTCCATACAGGTAAATTGACGTTAGAAAATGCTGAAACATCATTATTTTCTTTGGATTTAAGGACATTGGCTCGTTCTCCAACCTTATCAAATAAGGTCCACCATCCTTCAATATCTTGGTTAAAATCATCCCGCTTACCCTTATTTTGTTTATACCAAGTTTTGACCGTCTCTTGTTGTTTTAGCATATTTTCAAAAATAGTAAAACTGTAATCGTCTCCATTGAGAGCAGTCGTATATTTCCAAAAAGTATGTTGAACGATGGCAGATTTTTCTTTGTTTTGACTCTTTGCAACAGGCGTAACGGTCTGAACTCTTCCATCATCATAAACCGCTACAATACTTTGAAGCGTTTTTAATAAGATAGGAGCTGCTTGCCGTAGATTGTTATCCATATCCAAACTATATGGAAAGAAAGTATCTGTAAAAGGAGATTTCAAAATAATATCCCCATCATTTTTGCTATTGTATAAAAAAGAGGGCTTGCGATTTTGTGACAACTCCCTCAACCAACGTTTATCAAAGTCTTCTTCTGACAACCACTCCTGTAAAGGTGGAAAACTGGCATCTGATAAAACAGGGGCTTTTTCAGCATTCATACAATAACCTTCTATTTTATAGGTAAAGGTTTCTTGGGGAGCAACGGGTCGAATACATTCATAAGGCAATACATACCCTTGCCATTCATTTTGAGATGGAATAATATAAGGACCAATCACCACCATAGCCGTCTGATTGGTCGGATTATAGATGCGAATGTCGCCAATATGTCCAGAACTTCCGCCTGTCGGTTGCACCAATACTTCTAGCTTATTGGGTTCTGTTAATCGAAAGTTTTTTTCTTTTTTAGAAGGATAGGAAAAATAAAGCTCATTTCCTTTGTTCAAGATTTGATTATTTTCATCTACTAAGGTCAAAATCACTTTGAATTTACCAGTTCCAAAAGACCAGCTATTGGGACTCAAATAATCTTGGTAGGGCGCACAACAAACAAAGTCAAAATCTTCTAAACGCAATTGTCCATTATAGATATTGTTTCCTCGATTGAGATACAAAGCTTTACTGACTCCCTCCAAAACAAGGCTGTTGATCTTATCCCAACGATACAATTTAAAATTGACAAAGGTTTTCCGCTTGGGCTGATCATTATAAATTTTAAATTGGAAGAGATCATCTAAGGTAAGCGTTTCTTGTTGTTCAAACTTACTATAGACAAAATAGGGATCAGCTTGTGTATGCAAACACACTTGATAACGAGCATCAATTTCTTCAGGAAAAAATAAGGCAAGGTAGTAAATCTGTCCTGCTTTTAGATTCAGATTACTAATGATATAAGTATCTTCCTTTTTGGAAAAAGTAGAGATTTCAGGAACAGCCAATAAGCCATCTTTAGAATATAGGAGGTAATCAACTTTATCCAACAACTCATTTTGAGGATATTCATCTAAGGAAAGATTTTGGATACTAAGATGATTGAGAGCGGCAGGCGCAATCAATTTGACCCATACTTCAAAGCCCTTTTCGGTGGTATTAATCTCTGTACATGGCTCATGAGCTTGCAAGCTCAAAGGTGTAATACAATCATTTGATTGTGCAGAAAGGTCATTGGATAGACACCAAAACAGTCCTAATATCATATAGGCGATGCTCCTCATATATTTTTAATTGTTTTCCCAAAAGTTTTACAACTGTAAAACTGCTAAAATCATACGAAAAAACAGCTAAAAAGATAATAAAATATTTTACATATCATGGATTTTTTCATTATATGTAAAAAAACATCATAAAAAACAAAATACATATTACCTGATAGTGAATGACTTAGATATTAAAAATAGGATAGTGTAAAAATTGCCCATTCAATGTTGGTAAATCATAATACTATTTGAACTCTATATTTTTTTTGGAATAGAAACCAATCATTAGTGGCTTTCCATTCATCGCTAGGTTTTTGATTTTTAGGAGCGAATAGATATTGCTTCGTCGTTATGGAAAGTCCCGCTATCCGTTCTTATTCGTGTTGCCTTGTTTTAGGTAGCCAACGCTGCTACACGAATACCACTACTATCGGGGCTAGTTGGTTGTTTCTCAACTTCTTAGGACCAGAAATGGGACGAAATTTAGGATTTATTCTATATTTATTTGTGTAAAGGAAAAACTGCCTCACCGTCCCAAAAAGCACGAACTAAACTAAAAGTCACCCGTCACTTGTCACCAGTCACTTCCACCCAAAATATCGAAAATACTTTCTTAAAAATCGAGGCACTTCTCGTTGAAAGACCCCATTTTTCCACTTTCCATATACCTTTCGACCATTTTGATAATGCATAATCCCCCAGCCATGTCTTTGATTAGCCCTCCATCGACCTTCATAATACGAGCCATCCGCATAAATCATTTTGCCAGCCCCTTCCATATAGTCATTTTTCCAATTACCTTGATACTCCGATCCATCACCAAACAAGCAGATGCCATGTCCATGTCTCCATCCTCGAATGGGATAATGCTCTCGCTGTTTAAATGCTTTGAACTCTCCTGTGTAATGAATAGGCGACTCATTTCGATAAAGATGATCTTTTTCAAATTCAAAAGTACCATAACCATTTTCACAATCACCAGAAGTACAAACACCATTGGCAGAAACACTCAATGTTCCAATAAAAAGAAAGAAGATAATCAAGAATTTTTGCATCAGAGTTATTTTTAAAAGGTTAATCAGTAAGTTTGCAGTTTCTTTGAGTAATGTCATTTTTCAACTTACTCAATATCGAATAAGACTACATTTTTGATTCATCCGTTTAATTGACTTTTTTGGAAAATATCTTAGCAAACTATAACTGGGAATTGACTCCTTTGATTATTCTGGCGGGTTTTGTGGCTGGTGGAATCAATACGGTGGCAGGTAGTGGATCAGTCGTAACCCTGTCCATGTTGAGCTTCTTGGGATTGCCTTCGACCATCGCCAATGGAACCAATCGTATTGGCGTTTTATTTCAAAGTTTTACGGCTTATCGAACCTACCGTCAACACAATGAAATCCCGATCAATACGCCTGTCTTATTGACCATCATCGCTGGTGCATTGGTGGGAACACAGATCGCTGTAGAAATCAATGAGCGTATGATGAATCTGTGTATTGGGGTTCTAATGATTGGCTTATTGTTTTTGGTATTGAGGAAACCGAAGGAATGGCTAAAAAAACAAAAAAGTGAACCTGCTAACTGGTCTAACTTTGTGCGTTATGGCATCTTTTTCTTGATTGGCATTTATGGTGGGTTTATTCAGGCAGGAGTAGGGATTTTGTTGTTATCGGCTTTTATATTGGGCGAGGGCTTCACGCTGATACAGTCGAATGGAATGAAACAACTGGTTGTCTTGGCTTACAATATTTTTTCGTTGAGTATCTTTTTGTATTATGGGCAAGTAAATTGGGTATATGGGCTTTTATTGGCAGTTGGGCAGGTTTTTGGAGCGTATTTGGCAGCTCGTTTTGCGACTCGTCATCCTAAAGCCAATATCTGGATTCGTTATTTATTGGTCGTAATTTTGTTGGTCTCGATTGTGCGATTTTTGTGGTTGGGGCTGGCTTGATAGAGAGCAATCTGGTGACAAGTGACTGGTGACTTTAATTTTGGGACGAGGGGACGTTTTATAAATAGGGACGAAAGGGGACGTTTCGGCTCTTTTCGTGCTTTTTGGGACGAGGGGACGCTTTTGATTTTTTGTTTCAAAGACAAGTTGTTTCGATTAGTAAAAGAATCCGTCCCCTCACGTCACATCGTCACATCGTCCCTTCGTCACAACATGTAAAATTTGAAGAGTCCGTCCCTTCAAGTCACATCGTCCCCTTACGCCACTTTTTAAAGTTACTATAAGTTCTGACCTTAACGAGCTAGCCCCGATAGGAGTGGTATAAATGCAAGAGGGTCGGCTTTATAAAACTTGGCTGCATTTATAAGAACGGATAGCGGGACTTTCTAATGCGACGAAGCCACTAAACTTTCGCTCCAAAAAGAAAAAATCACAATCAGAACTGCATTAATAATTGAGCATTCATAATTAACCATTATAAAGTCCTTTCGCTCCTAATAAAAAAAATCAATCGGATCACTAGCATTTATACTTGATTAGCAATCCGATTGAAAAACCAAATTCTTTTATTGTAAGACAAGTTTGCCGTTCGCTAAAACATTTTGCTTGCCTTTGATTTGATAGTAATAAACGCCATTGGATAAACCATTTCGTTGCACCAAAATTTGAGGAGCATTTGTAACCTTTTGATAAGCAACTTGTTTGCCTGTATAATCGTATAAAGCAAATTCTTTGACTTCCATCGTTAATTTAGAAATATCAATCACCGCTTTATCGGTCATTGGATTGGGAAATACATTTACGAAACTGTTGAGGTACAAAGATTCTATTGATGTATCAGAACTATCTATTTCCATTGTATCTATCGGAATTTCAAAGACAATAGATTCTTGAATCTCTTCAAAAAAATCTTCTGATTGTTCTGCTACATCAACTAAAGGAGTAACATCTGGACAAGGATAAACAGCTTCTCCTTGTGGTAAAAACAAAATGCCCAAAGTCGTAAATTTTTGAAAACCTGGTTCTATTTTGACAGGTCCTGTTGACAGAATAAATCGTCTATCCGCTGGAGCATTATTTTCACTGCATTCACTCCATCCTTCACTTCCTGGATTACCCGCATACATATAATTCGTCGCTGTATTTCCACCATATCCGTTACCTCCTTCTGTTAGTGGTGTATCATCTAGCCAAGTAGATTTCAAATAATTATAGTATCCTTCTGGTGTATTGGGATTACCAGTTGCCGAATTATCGTTGTTATAAGTCAAAAAACTAGACAAGACCGTTTCTTCTCCAGTATCATTGAGTAAGCCCTCCATCACCTTAACCCCCAATATAGGTGGATCATCTCCATAGCCACCACTACCTTCGTCAGACGCATCACCGTTGTAAACGTACCCCATATTTTGGGTCGTATCACAACCAATATAGTCGTCTTGATAATTCCCTAAATCAGCATCTACCCAATAACCAAAATAAAAATCATTGAGTGTTTCTGTTCCTTGATAGTTCAATTTGTAACGATAAAATGTGGCATCATTGAGAAAGTCATCTGATTGAAAAGCATAGGCTAAAACACTGATTTCCATCCCCATAGCTTCACCTCCTGTCGATCCATGTGGTCCGCCTATATCATTGTAAATCCACCAAACCATCTCATCAGCAAATTGTCCTTCGATGTCGCTATTGATAACAGGATAGTCGCCATTTAATGGATCATAATTACCATCTTGATCGGCATCCCAAAAAGGAGCAAGGTCTTTGTCTTGCGGTAATTCAGAACCAAAATAGTCCATAAAATAGGGGTTGTTTTTGGCAGGCCATTCCAATAAAGATTGGGGAATATCCTCCAAACTGGTTTCGCCTCCTTCTAACACATTTTCTTCGTAAACCAATTTAAAGGCTTCAATATCAGCTCCTGTTATTTTCCAAAAACGATCAAAATCCACACAACTTTCTTCAGTTGTTTCACCTTCATTTATAGGTCCTGGATAAAAGTCTGTTCCAGTCTGACGATAGGTTTGTGCAGCTACTCTCAATGTTCCTTGATCGTCCACTCCACCCATCCAAGTAGCGGCTGTAAAGATGGCGTTTGTACCTGATCCTTTAGGCACTTCATACATAGCATTGTAGTCAAAATCACGAAACATATCTCCGCCGTTTAACAATCCTGCATTTACATTATTGATACTCAAATTTTCTGTAGCAGTAGGATCACATTGACCAAAACTTGTAGATGCACTAAATAAAATTAGTAAAAAGATAGGTATTGTATTATTCATAAAATGGGGTTAATTAATAATTAAAGAATGAGTTTAAGTTATCAACAATAATAACGTAGTTTGTTGATTATAATGTAATGGAAATGTAATTTTTAGGAGCGCACTTTTATTGCTTTGTCGTACTAGAAAGTCCTGCTATCCGTTCTTATTCGTGTCGCCAACGTTTTAGGTAGCCAACGCTTCTACACGAATACCACTACTATCAGGGCTATTTGGTTTGGGTCTCAACTTCTTAGTGCCAGACCATTTTCTCTTTTTATTCCAAAGCCTTTTTATCTATTAGATGTCCAAAGAAAATGGCGTTCATAAACAACTTATTGGTTCCATACCAAAAAGCTCGGAAATTCGGATTATCAGCAAACGCAATGATGCGTCCTTTGCCTTGTCCACTCACCATCAAAGCTGCCGAACCTTTAAGTTTACCCAGATTCTCTTTGGAAATATAACCGCTTATCAATGGCTCATCGGTATAAACAATCGGTGTAGCATAAGCATTTTTGGTTGGGTTAAAGAAGTGAGTATGATTACGAAATAATGGAAACTTGGAATCATAAACACCATAAAGTAAAGGATGACTTAAATCTGCTTTTCCTTCAAAAATAGCTCCTCCAATAACCTGTGCGCCATGCTTTCGATCCAACTCTTTATAAGGAAAACGTTTGGGCTTTTTTTCTTCTTGAGAAGTCTTAGAAGTAATGCGACAAAAATCTGTTCCAGCGACCCATTTGGTGGCACTTTTTTGAGTAATCAAGGTTCCTCCTTTTTGCAGCCAAGTTTTGATTTTAGTACTTGGCATAGAACCATAAGAACCATTCACTAAAATAATCGTATTGTAACGACTTAAATCGGCATCTTTCAAGTATCTTTTTTCTAAGAGCGTCACCCACATCTGATAACGCTGGTCTAATAAATGCCAGACTTCTCCTGCTTCATAGGCATTGACACCATTACCAATAATCAAAGCAATTTTAGGTAAACGCAGCTTGTCGAAACTGGGGCTTCCCAAGTCGATTCCTTCTTTGGTTAAACCACTTTCGATGGCTTCGATGCTTCCATCATATTTTTCAAAATGCTGTTTTAAAATCTTTTCGATGATTTCTTTTTTATGTTTTTGACCTCCCATTGGAATCATTAAAGTGCCTGCTTGAAAAACTATATCATCTTTATCTTTTTGATAACTAAAAGGCTTGGTTGCCACTTTGATCATAACATTTTCCTTCAATAATTCATTGAGCAAAAGAGGCAGGTAGTATTCTTCATTTTTGATTAGATAAGCATAAGGATTTTTGACATTTTGCCAAGCTTGCTTTTGACTTTGTACTTTCTTTTCTTTGTCTGAATTATTAAAATTCATCTTACATATAGGCTCGTAGGGAATATTGAAAGCCAATGGCAAAGTCCAAGAAGAGACATCGTAAAACAGACTGTCTTTAAAGCTGGTTCGAGTTTCAAAAATGGCTTTTATTAAACGATATTGTTGTTGGTTGCAACTGACGGTATAGGCTTTGTCTTTTTGATATTCTTGTTGATCTCCTTTGTAGTTTTTTTCCAATGGTTTTGCTTCAATCTCATGATAAGCCAGTAAAGAAGCCAATGCTTTGGTTTTGCTAGCGTCGTGGTTGTCACCGAAAATGTAGCCTTTGACCTTATCTTGTTTTTGTTCTTTTTCGATACTTTCGTAAAACTTACTTTGATGCTTCAATAAATCTTCTCTTAAATCGAATGCTCCTTTTAAAGTCGAAAAAGAGGTATTGAGTTGGTTGCGAATGGTGAAAGGAAAACTTAGTAAGCCATTGGTTGTTTCTTGAAGATGTCCTCTAGAACTCGCTTGCTCAAACAAGACTCCTACACAACCATTTAAGTCGGGATAGGTTGAACCTTTGCCAATATAAAAATCATCGAAACTTTCTTCTGAATAATATAAACTCCCTATCGAATCTAAAGCGGCTGCATGGTATTCGGATAATTCTTTGGT
>JAHDBB010000182.1:8968-10601 GCA_020630635.1 Chitinophagales bacterium | reverse complement strand
CTTGCGTCCCAAACATGTAAAAAATGAACAGTTCGTCCCTTCGTCACAATTTCTGGTACTAAGAAGTACTGACCTCAACGATCTAGACCCGATAGTAGTGGTATTCGTGTAGAAGCGTTGGCTGCCTAAAACAAGGCTACACGAATAAGAACGGATAGCGGGACTTTCCATTGCAACGAAGTACTCAAACGTTCTCTCCTACTGAATAGAACAGAAAGAAAACGCTTTCGTTCAATATTTTTTAGACTTTGATTCCCATCAAACTCATAAAGGCTAATCCCATCAAGCCTGTAATGATAAAGGCAATTCCTAAGCCTCGTAAAGCAGGTGGAACAGCCGAGTAGCGAATCTTTTCACGAATGGAGGCAATGGCGACAATGGCTAAGAAAAAGCCGACACCAGAACCCATGCCAAAGAAGGTTGATTCTGCCAAAGTATATTCCCTTTGAACCATAAATAGGGAAGTACCTAAGATGGCGCAGTTTACGGTAATCAATGGAAGGAAAATTCCTAAAGAGTTGTAAAGTGCAGGTGAAAATTTTTCGATAATCATCTCGACCAGTTGTACCATCGAAGCGATAACGGCAATAAAGGCGATGAACTTTAAGAAGGTCAAATCAACACCTGCAAAGGATGAACCTAAGAAAGACAATGCCCCTTCTTTGAGTAAATATTCATGCAAGAGCCAGTTGACAGGAGCGGTTATGACTAAAACGAAGATAACGGCTAATCCTAATCCGAAGGCTGTTTTTACGGTTTTGGATACTGCCAAGTAAGAACACATGCCCAAGAAATAAGAAAGGACCATGTTTTCGATAAAGGCAGATTTGATGAATACGTTGATTAAGTCTTGCATATTTTTAGTTTGACTTTTTGATAAGATTGACAAGTGGATAATGACAGGCAAAACCCATCAATACGTAAAAGGATTTAGCTTATATCTACCAGTTTGGTATTACGAGAGCGTTGTATCCAAATCAAAACACCGATGATAAACATGGCAGCAGCAGGTGTCGCCATAATACCATTGTGTTGGTAGCCAATATTGGCAAGGAAAGACCCTTCTTCTACATTGAGAATGGTGTAACCTAAAAGGGTTCCAGATCCAAATAATTCTCGTAATCCACCAACGATAATGAGTA
Organism: Chitinophagales bacterium; assembly: GCA_020630635.1. Classification (GTDB taxonomy): domain Bacteria; phylum Bacteroidota; class Bacteroidia; order Chitinophagales; family UBA2359; genus JAHDBB01. Next base: position 9,459 of record JAHDBB010000182.1, on the reverse strand, counting down.
TAATACCATAACCAATACCGTTTCCAATACCATCTAAAAAGGCAGCCCAGGGTTTATTTCCCATCGCAAAGGCTTCCAGTCGTCCCATCACGATACAATTGGTGATAATCAAGCCAATAAATACGGATAATTCCTTACTGACATCAAATGCAAAGGCTTTGAGGAATATATCTACGATAGTCACCAATGCTGCAATAACAATCAATTGCACAATCATACGGATTCGTCCAGGCATTACTTTACGCATCAAAGAGACCGCAAGATTGGCAAAAGAGACAACAAAAACTACACAAATTGCCATCACGATAGACGGCTTTAATTGGGAAGTTACTGCGAGTGCAGAGCAGATACCCAAAACCTGTACCGTTATCGGATTGTTATCATCCAAAGGGTCAGAGAGTAGTTTCCGATTTTTTTTGGAAAACAGGGGTTCTTTTTCTTCCACTTTAGGAGCTTGAGCTACATCAGCCATAATAATTTATATTGAATTT
>JAHDBB010000182.1:0-8868 GCA_020630635.1 Chitinophagales bacterium | reverse complement strand
TTTTTCTGTGTATCGAAATAAGGCAAATAACCTTTCACACATTTATCTATCATTGCCTGTACTCCGTCACCTGTGATCGTTGCACCCGACATGCCATCTACTTTATGTAATTCTGCATTGGCAGCATTGCCTTTTCCTTTTAATACTTGGATTCCGACAAATTTACCATCTTTCATCAACTTCTCATCCTTAAAATTATCTTGGAACCAATCTTTTGACATTTCAGCACCCAGACCAGGTGTTTCTCCAACATGGGTAAATAAAGCACCTGCTACTGTATTGAAATCAGGTTTGACCGCCAAGTATCCACCGATGGCATCCCAAAGACCATTGCCATAAAGAGGCATGATATATTTAGTTTCTCCTTTGTCCTTATGAAGATACAAAGGAAGATTTCGTTCATTTTCTGGCTTTTTCAGCTCTTTTCTTAGATCAATATCCAAAGCCTTTAATACATCAACCTGTTTTCCTTCTCCTTTAGAATTAACCAAGAAAGGCGTAATCGTTTCAGTAAATTTTTGTTCAGCAGTGGCTTTTGTAGCCGATTTATCAACCGAACTAATGATACTCATTTTTTTGTCTAAGATGACGTTTTGTTTAGAACGTTCTTTGACCAATTCAGAGAAACCTGAAAGCATTACGGCTACTCCTACGACGATTAAAGTCGCAAAGCCAAGCGTATAAGCATTACTATTTACATTAGGCACGTTTCAACCTCCTTTGTATATTTCGTTGATAAATAAAGTAATCAATGGTTGGAGCAAAGACATTTAAGAATAAGATCGCCAACATCCAACCTTCAGGATAAGCAGGATTCAAAACCCTTACAATCATTCCGATGACTCCAATCATAAAGCCATAGATAAGCTTACCTGTTTGAGTTTGTGCAGCCGTCACGGGATCAGTTGCCATATAGACCATCGCAAATAAGAAGCTACCAATAATCAAGTGATAATAGAAAGGAACAGCCATAAAAGCATTACCTCCTATCACGTTAAATAATAAGCCTGTTACTACTGCACCAGCCAACATAGAAAGCATAATTCTCCAGCTTGCAATCCCTGACATAATCAACATCCCTAAACCTATTAAAATCGCTGGTTTAGAAGTTTCACCGATAGAACCAGGAATGATACCAAAGAACATATTGCTTAAAGAATATTGGGCAGTTCCGTTGGGTAAAGTTGCGTTGGCAACAGCATCCCAACCACCTTTAGCGGCTAATCCAAGCGGGGTTGCACCTGAAAAGCCATCTACAACCCGACTGATCCATCCACCTTCGGGAACGGCTGCCATGCCCAGTGCTTGTAAGGTTCCTCCTTCCATTCCAAAGAGTTTGTGAAGGAAGTTATAATCATAAGCTACCCAACAAGTATCACCCGATATTTCGGTGGGGTAGGCAAAGAAGATAAAGACCCTTGCAGTTAAGGCGATATTTAAGATATTCATACCAGTACCACCAAAGGCTTCTTTGGCAATAATGACGGCAAATGCTATCGCCAGGGACAGTATCCACAGGGGTATATCGGGAGGCATAATGAGTGGTATCAGCATGGCGGAGACCAGAAAACCCTCCTCAATGGGATGTCCCTTTTGGGCGGCAAAGAAAAATTCGATACCCAGTCCTACAAGGTGGGTAACAATGATAATGGGCAACATTTGAAGCAACCCATAAGAAAACTTGGTAAAGAGTGCTTCACCCAATCCTGGATAAAGTCCCAAAGCTGTATAATGTTGGTGTCCGACATTCCACATACCAAAGAGAAGGCAGGCTTGTAAAGCCAATACGACTAAAACCATCGTACGTTTCAAATCTATACCATCTCGGATGTGAACACCAGGACCTTGAGTCGTTTCTTTAGGAGCAAACAAAAAAGTATCAAAACCGTCATAAACGGTGTGAAGGAATTTGTTTTTCTTAAATGCTGGCTCAATGCTGTCTAAGAAATTTCTTAACGCTTGCATATATTAAGATTCTTGTTTATTTTTTATCAAATAGTAAATGGACAGAACCAAGTACCATTATCAAGAGATTTGTTATTTTTCTTTTGTAGTCATCCGTCACTATCGACCTATCACATTCAAATTAACCTTGTTCACGCATCATATCTAAGCCGTCTCTTAGGACTTTTTGGACAGGATTTTTGGAGGTACATACAAACTCACAAAGTGCTAAATCTTCTTCTAATACTTCATAAATACCCAATCCTTCCATTTGGTCTAAGTCCCCAAACATAATAGATTTAATCAATTGCATAGGATGTAAGTCCATTGGAACAACTTTCTCATATTGTCCTGTCACCACCAAAGCTCTTTTTTCACCATGCGTATTGGTATTGACGTTAAATTCTTGGTTTTTGCCACCAAAGAGCGAACTAAAAAAGGCTTTGGAAGCACTTGGACGAGGATAACTAGACCAAATCCATCCGAACATTTCATGTTTATCCCCTTCTTCAATGACACTTATTTGGTTTTCATAAAATCCTAAATGGCCAGTTGGTTCCATTTTAGTACCACTCAATACACTACCATCAATATAGCGTACATGGTCATCTTTTAGATTATTTTTCACCATATTTTCAATGGATGCACCAATGTAAGTTTTGAAGTGCTGTGCATTTTTAACAGGAGGACCACCAAGAGAAATAAACCTTTCGGTGTTGTATTGTCCATCTTTATACACTCTTCCCAATGCAATAACATCCTGAAGTCTAATAGTCCATACAATATCTCCTTTATTGATCGGGTCAATATGGTGTATTTGTACTCCGACATTGCCCGCTGGATGTGGTCCTGATACAGAATGAATATCGACTTTAGAAAGGCTCGTAAGTTCAGAAGGATTTTGGGTATTACCATTTAAACTCAAGTGAACTTTGCCACCAGATAGGATGCTTAAAACATCAATACCTGTTTGTAGGTATTCTTTTTGTCCGACGACTGCAAAGTTATAATCTGGGGCGAGTGGTGAAGTATCAAAGCCTGAAATGAAAATGGCTTTGGGTACTTCTTGTGGATCAGCGATGATGCCGTAAGGACGTTGTGTAAGGAAGGGCCAACAACCATTGCTCATCATATGTTGAACAAGTTCTTCTCTACCAATTTGGTTGATAGCCACTTTTTCGATAGGGCGAAATTGGATGTTGTTGTCGGCAAGGATGATGACTTCAATAATGGCTCTTTTTTCACCTCGTTTGATTTCGGCAATCTCACCGCTAACAGGAGCCACATATTTGATGTCTGGATTTTTTTTATCAAAAAAGAGAGGAGTACCTGCTTTTACTTCTTCTCCAACCTGTACCAACATTTTGGGAATGGGCGCAATGCCTTTAAAGTCGGTTGGTTTGATAGCGAAGGTACGAGCAGTAAAGTCATTTGCTAAAGTTTTTTGGGGTTTGCCCATAATATTGATGTTGAAGCCTTTTTTCAGCTTTATTGTTTTACCCATTTAAGCAAATATTATCGTTTTTAAAAATTGCTGCAAAGGTAGCAAATATTTTAGTTTTTTGCCCTTTTTTTACATATTATTAGCATGAACCAAAGGTGTGTAGGCGACACTTATTTTATTGATTCTGTGTTAAATTATACGAGGAGAACGGGTGTTTTTGTTGTGTTACTGCTTAATAAACAAGTGAGGAAACGAAAGGTTTTTTCTTTTTTGTGGCAAGAGATAGTATCTAGTGACTTTCTTTTGGGTGGTTGATTTTTAGGAGCGAAAGGTGGTTGTAATGATGAATGGTGAATTATAAATTATGAATGCTGTTCATTTTGTGATTTTTCTTTTTTAGGAGCGAAAGGTTGGGTGCGTTGTCGTGTTGGAAAGTCCCGCTATCCGTTCTTATCACCAATCCACCCGAACCCTTTAGCCAATACACGTTGGTGATACCACTACTATCGGGGCTAGGTCGTTATGGTTTATCCCTATAGCAACTGAACCGTTTTAGAATTTAAAACTTTGATATTAAAATTTAATTCATTCGGGGCTATTGTGCATGGTTGCTACCTTTGTTGTTCGGAAAATTTGATCACTTCTGTACATTTTTTATCTGAAATTTGGATTTTTTCTTACCTACTTACCACCTTTTTTGATACAAATATACATAACTAAAAGCAACAAAGAACGGCTTGATACAATAGAAAAAAAGCGGTTTTGAGTTGAGTAATAGGCTGATTATTAGTTTTTTATAGAATATTAGGATGTTTTGGATAAAAAGAACTCAGAAAAATAAAGAGTTTCTAAATTTTGAAGATTGTTGGAAATTTGGAGCATCAACAATGTGAAATCAAGATAGGCTAATTGTTGTAAAAAATTTTTAAACATCCAAAATACAGAGTTATGTTATCTATCAGAATGATTTTCGTCCTTTTCGTAGGCATTTTGAGCCTTCAACAAAGTCAAGCACAGACAGAATTAATCGAAAAATTACAAGATAAAAAAATCTCATTAGGTCCTCAAGTGGGTTTTACTCGTAGCAACTTGATTTGGTTTGAGAGTGATGCAGTAATGACTTGGAGTTCTATCACCAAGTTGACGGTGGGAGCTAATGTGATGATCCCTTTATCTGACAAATGGAGCTTGCAGTCAGGAATGCATTTAGTGACCAAAGGTACAGAGACTTCACCTTATTGGGGGACAGAACTTAGCTTCTCTTATATTGAAGTGCCGATCTTGGCACAATGGCAAAAAAGTTTTTCTTTGAGTGGTTTGCCTTCTTCTTTACAAATGGGTAATGAAATTCAAGTTTTAGGTTTGATTGGTCCTTATGTCGCACAGTCGTTGGGTAGTAGAGTGAGAACTTTCGGTTATCGAGAAACATTGAGCAATCGTGAATATAACAGATTGGATTGGGGATTATCATTGGGCGGTGGTTGTCAAGTGAACGTGATGGATAAGCCTTTGCAATGTAAATTGATGTATAATGTTGGATTTCGAGACATCTATAAAAGCCCTACCGTTGGAGCGATTAATAGAAGTTTGCAAGCGACTATGTGTTATTTCTTTTTCTAAATAGTTACTATTGGTATACACATTAAAAACTAATACTTTCAATCCTGTATCATTGATGTGGTTCATTCCTGAGAACAGATGCAATCTGTTCCTACAACATTCGTATATTAATTTTAAAAGCGTATATCAATAAGAGGTTGTGTCCAAAACCAACTAGCCCCGATAGTAGTGGTATGAATGCAAAAGCTTATGACCACAAGTCAAAAAGACTTGCGGTAGAGCTTTGGCTGCATTCATAGGAACGGATAGCGGGACTTTCTATGACGACGAAGCATCAAACCTTTCGCTCCAAAAAATAAATTTTGAAAACCAACACAACAACACCTGAAATTTTTTTACTGAAAATAAAAAGAAAATAAAAATGAAAAATATATGCATGTTTGTCTTATTGCTTTTGGCTTCTTTAAATGCTTTGGGACAAATGGAAACAGAGCCAAACAATTATTTTAACGAAGCCGATGTACTGGAATGGAATGATTTATTTGTTAGTGTACAAGGAGCCATTGATCCAGAAGATGATCTGGATTATTATAAGATTGAAGTGCCGCAAGCAGGAGTTTTGGTTATCAACATTTTTGATGTCCCACTAGATATTGATATGGATGTAACGGTGTATGATGTCATGCAAAATGAAATGGCTCAGGAACATGGAAATGATGGAGAAGCGATTAGTATGACCACACTTATTTGTGAAGCAGGAACCTATTATGTTAGATTGAAAGATTATCAAGATAATAATGAAAATCCAAATCTCTATAGTTTGACAATGGCATTTGATATAACAGATATTTATGAATGCAATAATCAATTTACAACCGCCAAAACCATCTCAATAGGGGAGACCATTCAAGCAAAATTAAGAACAGTAGCTGACATAGATTTCTACAAAATAGAAGTGCCACAAGCAGGAGTAATTGTAGCCGATGTGTTCAATGTACCATCAAATATTGATGTAGATTTGACTTTGTACGATGCAGGTCAAAATGAAATTGAAAAAGAAGGTGAAAATGCTGGAGAAGCCGTTCAGTTGATAGAACTGGTTTGTGAACCAGGAACCTATTATTTGTCAATAGAAGATGGTACAGGTTTTGGGAATTATGGGGCAAGTGATGATTTTTACAGTTTTACTGTTGCTTTAGATATTGCAGATGTCCATGAATGCAATAACAACTTTGCAGAAGCGACACCGCTTAATACCTGTGAGACGATTCAAGGAGCAATTGGCGATGTAGGAGACGAAGACTACTTTATTTTGGATGCCAATAGTGGCGAAATGCTCAGTATAGAATTAACCAATGTTGCCGAAAATATCCAAGCCAAAATTAGGGTTTATGATGATACACAAGTCCAAATAGCGGATGGTTTAGGAGGATATGGTTTGGGAGTAACCGTTGATTTTGTAGCACCCTCCACAGGTCCGTTTTATGTAAAAGTTGAAGCCTTTAGCCTTTATAATGCCAATAGCCAACTGTATAATCTGATTGTAAAAGATGAAAGCTGTATAACAACAAGTTTAAATAACCTTTTGGATGAAAACGATATTCATTTATACAATGATCTCAACACACAAACAATCGTCATCGAAGCTAAAGATGAATTATTAGACACTGATACAAATATAAGTATTTACACTATAGCAGGACAATTATTAGCGACCTACACAGATATTTTAGAAAACAATCAAATTGATACAAGCTCTTTCCCCAATGGGATTTTAATTGTTCAACTTCATAATAATGAGGAAAAATATATACAGAAGATATTCAAAAAGTAGTGATTTTTTACATCCACAAAGACCTTATTCTTTTTGACAATAAGCAACAATTAAAAACAACTTGTATTTTGGTTTCCCAAGGTAACGATTAATAAATAAGTTATGCGATTTAGCAGTAAAGATTTTGAGCTAAGATGAGGCAAAAAACGCAGTCATAACAGGGCTAAGGCGAGTATTTTTAACGAAATATTAGCACAAAAGATTATTGCTAAATGCGGAAGTTATCATTTATTCGTTACCAAAAGTGTGTAGGATATTTCAACGAAATAACTTGCACACTTTCTTTTTTTATCCTAATCTTGTATCTTCAACAAAACCATTTTAACATGAAAGAAAGACGAGGCTTATTTGATATTTTTAGAGACAAAAAACAAGGTCAAAAAAGGGAAGAGACACCTTCCAAAGAAAAACATCTTCTTTTATTAGGAGCGAACGTTTGGGAGCTTCGTTGTATTAGAAAGTCCCGCTATCCGTTCTTATAAATGTGCCAACGTTTTAGGTAGCCAACGCATTACATTTATACCACTACTATCGGGGCTAGTTGGTTATGGTCTGGACTTCTTAGTATCAGAAGATGGGACGAAGAGACGAACTGTTCCTTATCTACATGTTTGGGACGTGAAGGGACGATGTTCTCATCCCAAAGCACGAAAAGAACCACAAACGTCCCCTCGTCCCTAAACCACGAAAAGAACCAAATGTCTCTTTACACACCATTCTTAGGCAAAAAAGTCTCCATCATCATTGACCGACCCAAAGGAAGCAAACATCCAACACACCATTTTGTGTATCCCATCAATTATGGCTATATTCCCGACACAAAAGCAGAAGATGGAAAAGAAGTAGATGTGTATGTTTTGGATATTGAAGAACCCATAAACACAACAGAAGGAAGGGTTATTGGTATAATTGTACGAGAAGACGATCTAGAAAACAAGTTATTGGTCACAGCGAAAGAAACACATTATACCAAAGAATCCATTCGACGACTCACCCATTTTCAAGAACAATATTTCAACATCAAGATTCTAACTTTAGAAGACTTTGACTTAAAATCATTCCATATGTTTCGACCAGAACGAGATGCTGACTACTTTAATCAAGCAAGTAAAAATCATTTTCCTGAATTATTGGGGATTGTGGTAAAAGAAGTAAAAGAAGGTCAAATCATTGCCGAAATGCCTATCGAAAAGCGTCTCTTTGCTCCCAACAACTTTGTACATGCAGGAAGCATTGTCACCTTAGCCGATACGATAGCAGGATATTCGACCATTGCTCATTTACCCGAAAAAGCAAAATCATTTACCACTTTAGAGTTAAAAAGCAATTTTGTGAGAGCCATTCGAGAAGGTGATCTCTTAGCAGAAAGCACAGTCGAACACTTAGGGAGAACCACTCAAGTCTGGCGAGTATTAATCAACAACAAGCAAACAGGAAAACGAGTAGCTGTTTTTTCTTGTACACAGTTGATTTTATATTGAGTTATTCCTCTTTCTTAATAGGTTCGACAGGAATATCTTCGTAAGTATATACAGGAGTATGGATACTTGATTGGTTACTAGCAGCCAAGTCATCCCTCGTATTTTTTTGGACCGTAATTACACCAAATAAAGCTAATAAGAAAGCAAAAGCATAAAACCCTTTTTCGCTAGGCAAAAGTTCTGCATTCCACAACCCAATCGCTAGTAAAACAACCGAAAGAATAGAGCCAACCCAACAAATACCATAATAAATATCTGTAACAGGAATGCCTTCGAGTTTATCTCGAACACTTTTTTGTAGAGAGATTACAGAGAATAAACCAAACATAAGAACTGTAAAATAAAAGCCTTTTTCACTTAATAACATTTCAGCTCTCCATAGACCTATTAGAAAACCTACTAGTCCACAAGCTACAGCAATCCACGAGACCATTACAAAAGCAGAAGAAGTTTTTTGAGTCATTATTGAGAAGTTTTAGTTGATAAATAAGGAGTTATCTGGCATAATGATATACAAGATAGTATTTTATACCAGATAAAAGAAGATTTAGTTCCATTTTTATTTGGGGAAGCAAGAATACAAGCTGTATAAATAAAGAAAACCG
>JAHDBB010000181.1 GCA_020630635.1 Chitinophagales bacterium | reverse complement strand
TATTCCAAAATGGGACTAAGAGATTTTTAGATTTTAAGCGGTTCGACGACTCGACAAAAAACGGAGCGGTCCGACGTTTCGGCATAGCAGGGCTACGACGAGTATTTTTAACGCAAAAAATCGGAAAATGTCGATGTCAAATGGAATAAGTTATTTTTGTTGTTTCACTTAGCAAGCAGATTATACATAAAGGCATTTTAAATTTAGATTTTTCAAAAATTCACCTTATTTCTCAATTTTACTTAATCCCGCAAGTCTTTTTGACTTGTGGTTATAAATGCAAGAAAGTCTTTTCGACTTTCGTAATCTAAAAATAGTTTGCCGTTATGTATAGATTACTTGGTATCACTGAGAGATACAAACAAGCCTAAAATAATATTGCTTAACACAATTGGTTAATATTAAAAATATGTAATATCAAATGTTGGAAGGGAAAATAGACCTTGTCAGAAGAGGGAAGACAAGCCTAAAAAGGAGGGATAGGTATTTCTATATACTTATATTAGGGGAAATTTGTTTGACTTTTTAACAAAAAACTTACACCAAATGTCAAAAATACAACAAATTAAAAAGCTGATAATCAGATAAACAAAACGTAAAAAGAGAAGAAAGCAAAGCATTTTTGACAGCAGCCTTCGTATATTTGCAACTACAAGTTTTTGTAATAGTTCAAAAAAATAATAAAGAAATGAAAAAATCCAATATAGATATTGCAGTAGAATTAGATGATAAAAACATCCCACAAAAAATGCAATGGAAGGCAAGTGATAGTCCGATGGCAAACATGCAAGAATGCAGTGCATTTGTCTTATCCCTTTGGGATGGCAACGCCAAAGAGCAACTACAAGTCCACCTATGGACACAAAAAATGAGTGTTGAAGAAATGAATCACTTCTTTGTCAGAAGTATGATGGGAATGGCAGACACTTTACAACGAGCCACCAATAACACAGAAGACGCTCAAAAACTAAGAGATTTTGCCATAGACTTCGGCAAACGCAACAAGGTCTTAAAGTAAAACACCCTTTCCCTTACTCAGTTCTTTAGGATTGAGCTACTGGCACTAAGAAGTCAAGACTCTTCAAAATAGCCCCGATAGCAGTGGTATCACCCTTGTAGAGCAAATTCACGAATTTGCTCTACAAGGGTGGTAGGAACGAATAGCGGGACTCTCTACAACAACGAAGCTCTCAACCCTTCGCTCCAAAAAGAAAAAAAGCCTTTCCCATCCCCAGTAAAGCAAATTCACGAATTTGCTCTATCAAGAAGCCCGTCTAAAAATCCGCAAAAAGAAATTGCGGTACATATCTATGTTAAACAAAGCCGAATCGTTGATCGACTTATAAGTCAAAAAGATGGCCAAAGGCAACAAAATATAAATAGGCAACCAAGTTCCATGAAAAGGCGCAATCGCACTTTCTTCTGCCAACTTTCGCCCAATGGTCGTCAAAATGTGGAAAATCATAAAAAAGATAATCGAGACCACCATAGGCATTCCCAGACCACCCTTACGAATAATCGCCCCCAAAGGCGCACCAATCAAAAATAGAACAATACAAGAAAAGGAAAGGGAAAACTTATTATAAATGTAGATATAAAATCGGTTTCGTTGACTAATCTGTAAATCCTTCTGTTTAGTAGCCCATTCTGCATAGCTCCGAATACTTTTAGCATTATCCTTAGCAGCACCCACAATCGTACGACTCAAAGCAGGTGTCAAGTTCAAAGCCTCCAAAACGGTATGGGCAGCCAACAAATTGCTATCGGGATTTTCCAAGATAGGAGCAATAACAAAAGAGTCATTACGGATCGTTTCAAGATGCGGTTTTATCCGATTAACAAGATCTTTATTGATATTAGCAGATTTACTTTCGATAGAATCAAGCGCAGTATATAACTGTGGAATACTCATGACTTTTGGATTACGAGTAAAGTGTTTTTCATCCTTTTTTTGAAACCCAAATACCGAAATATCCACCGCCATTTCCAGCTCTTTAAAAGCCGTTCTCAAATGCTCATGATGTCCCTTTTTTTCTGCCTTACTCGCCTTAATGTCTTCATACTTCCATCCATCATATAGCTTGAAAATCAAGAAACTATCATTGGCAGCATACATTTTTCCTTCATTAGCCACCAAAAGATTTTGACCCTTTTGTCCACTCATTTTTTCCCAGATATGGACATTGCGAATCGTCACATTATCAGGATCTTTCTCATCAATCTTAATCGTAAATCCATCAATCCCATCATAAAAAACTCCCTCTTTAATATTGAAAGCAGGACGTTTTTTCACAATAGAATACAAGAGCGCACCATATTTCAGATTCGCTTTAGGAAGGATGGTATTAGAAAAGTAGAAAGTTATAAAGGAAAGAACCACTATAAGGGCAAAAAGAGGCATCATAAAGCGCAACAACGAGATACCAGCCGCTTTGAGTGCGACCAATTCATAATGTTCTCCCAAGTTGCCAAAAGTGATAATAGAAGCCAGTAGAACGGCCAAAGGGATCACCAATGGAACCATCGTGACCGACAAATAAAAAATAAGTTCAAGAAGGATATTTGTTTCCAAACCTTTACCTACCAAGTCATCAATATATTTCCAAAGAAATTGCATGATGAACACAAAAAGGGCAATAAAAAAGGTAATGATAAAAGGACCAATGAAGGATTTAAGAAGTAGAAGGTCTATTTTTTTCATAGAATTAATAACGCAACAAATGAAGCTATCGTCAGCCTATTAACTTTTTTTAGGAGAGAACGGTTATTACTCTTTCATCGTCACAGGTCTCCCTGCTATCCGTTCTTATTACCAAGCCACCCGAACCCTTTTGCCATACAATTTGGTAATACCACTACTATCAGGTCTAGATGGTCAAGGACACAACGTTGATGTTTATGTTTAAAGGGGCGAACGGTTCATATTTTACACGTTGGGACGAATGTGGCGTAACGGGACGTTTATCTTTTTTATCAAAAAACCTCGTATATAGATTAAAAACCACGCAAAGAACCGAAACGTCCCCTTACGTCCCAATTTGAAAAACGTCCCATCGCCCCAACTTTGTAACCTAGTAATTCGCTTTTTCATTTACGACTATCGACTATCGACTATCGACTATCGACTAATTTTTTGCCCCAATTCGACTTTTAAGTTGGTCAATTTGAGCGTCCCAAAAAATTTGTTGATCATCCACATCATAGTCCTCTAAAAATTCAGTAATAAACAAGATGGTATCATTACTAATTTCAGATTTCTCAATTTTAAATTCTAAAAATTCTCCCTCATCACTATCTTCCATTCTAAAACGGACATAATGATCTTCTTCTGATTCCAATAAGGTCGCAGTTTCTTCACTGCCATCCCAAAAGAAGCTATATTCCACATCGGTATTATCCACATGGTCCGCAAACCATTGAGCTAAACCTTCAGGAGTCGTTAAAAAATTATAAAGGATACTGGGAGAGGAGCGGATAGCGTAATCAAAAACTTTGATGCTCTTCGACATAATCAAGCAGAGTTTGGTTAAGAATAAAAAGACATCTATCAAAGATGCACACAAAAGACCATTTCATTGTGAAGGGAACAAAAAACAGTCAAAAAAATGGTTTTAAACCAGTTGCAGGGATAGGACTTAAACCTATAACTCAAACCCACTGTTTATGAGTCTAAACCCCACTATTTGTTTAAATTATTTTCGCAATGATAACAATAAATTGCATTTTTCAAAACGATTACACAAAATTTATCAAAAAACCATTACTTTTTTTACTTATACGCTCTAAAACAAGGTTGAAATAATAATTTCTACCATCATTTATACAACAAAAAATGGCTCACATAACAACTTTGGCACAATAATTAGTGATAAAAAAGGGAAGAGTAGTACAATAAAAACACACAATACCACCCAGATATTAAAAAATAACCTTGTGTTAATGACTGAAAGGTAGTATTTTTGTAAGATTACAACTACTCATACTACAGAAAATACTAACATAAACTAAATTACACTCCCCAAGTGTAAGACGAGCATCTTTTTGTCCTTTTTAGTAAAAGGGCTTTGTTCTTTCAAAACAGCTAGTAAATTTTAATCAACTAAAAACGTTTTTATGAGGCAATTAAAGATTACCAAATCTATAACTAACAGAGAAAGTCAGTCTCTTGAAAAATACTTACAAGAAATCGGAAAAGTCGATTTATTGACCCCCGAACAGGAAGTAGAATTGGCGCAGAGGATCAAACAGGGAGACCAAGACGCTCTAGAACAACTCACTAAAGCCAACCTCAGATTCGTTGTATCAGTTGCTAAGCAGTACCAAAATCAAGGACTATCACTTAGTGATCTAATCAACGAAGGAAACCTAGGACTTATTAAAGCTGCTCAACGATTTGATGAAACCAGAGGATTCAAATTCATTTCTTACGCCGTTTGGTGGATTCGCCAGTCTATCTTACAAGCTCTTGCCGAGCAATCTCGTATTGTGCGACTTCCACTCAACAAAGTTGGTTCTCTCAACAAAATCAACAAAGCATTTTCTGCACTAGAACAAAGATTTGAACGAGAACCTTCTGCCGCAGAATTAGCAGAAGTATTGGAAATTGAAAGTGATGAAGTAGAAACTACACTAAGTGTAGCAGCTCGTCACGTTTCAGTCGATGCGCCATTTGTCGAAGGAGAAGACAATTCTCTTTTGGATGTACTCGAAAATAACAACTCTCCTAAAACCGATAAGTCTTTGGCTTATCTAGAGTCTTTACAAATGGAAATCGAACGCTCTCTTTCTACTTTAACAGATCGTCAAAAAGATGTGATAAAATTATATTTTGGTATTGGAGTAGAACACAGTATGTCGTTAGAAGACATTGGAGATCGTTTTGGTTTGACTCGTGAAAGAGTAAGACAAATTAAGGACAAAGCGATTAACAAATTAAGAGCTACCAACCGTAGTAAACTACTAAAAGCCTATCTTGGGGCATAATTTCCTATAAGTAACAATTAAAAAATGAGTCCAGCATTTGGAAAAAGAGATTTTGAGTCAAGATGAGGCGAAAAACGTAGTCATAGCAGGGCTACGACGAGGCTTTTCAACGAAATATTGGGTCAAAAGATCGTTACCAAATGCGGAAGTTATTTTTTTCTTGTTGCTAAAATATACTTAAAAATAAAGTTTATATAAAAATACTTCTGTCTTTGGCAGAAGTATTTTTATTTTTGGGGCAGAATTAATCAAAGGGACTGTAAGAAATTGTGGGAACACTTTAAAAGCACGAACTGTCTCTCCCGCTGGCGGGGGAATTAAAGAGGGTGGATTCAAAAATGAACCACTAAACTTTAGGAACAGATTCAATCTGTTCTTTTCAACTACTAAAATTGTAAAAAAACAATATAAATAAATCAAAAAAACATGTTTGATAGTTTACAAGATAGAATGGATCGGGCGTTTAAGACGCTAAAAGGACAAGGTAAAATCACCGAACTCAATGTCGCTGCAACCGTCAAAGAAATTCGCCGAGCATTGGTGGAAGCGGATGTAAATTATAAAATCGCTAAGGAATTTACTGAAACAGTAAGACAAGAAGCTCTTGGGCAAAATGTACTAACAGCCGTTTCACCTGGACAGTTAATGGTCAAAATCGTAAAAGATGAGTTGGCTCAATTGATGGGGGGAGAAACAGCAGAGTTCAATCTCAAAGGCAAACCAGCCGTTGTGTTACTTTCGGGTTTACAAGGTTCTGGTAAAACAACTTTTTGTGGAAAACTAGCAAGACGACTCAAATCTAAAACAGGAACTAAAATCCTAATGGTCGCTTGTGATGTTTACCGTCCTGCTGCGATTGACCAGCTAAAGGTATTAGGTGAGCAAATCAAAGTGGATGTGTATTCTGAATTAGATAACTCGGATGCGGTAGCGATTGCCACCAATGGGGTAGAACATGCCAAAAAGCACAACTATAACATCGTGATTGTGGATACGGCTGGTCGTTTGGCGATTGACGAAGAAATGATGACGGAGATCACCAACATCAAGCAAGCCATTCAACCCGATGAAACCTTGTTTGTTGTGGACTCTATGACGGGACAAGATGCGGTCAATACGGCTAAAACCTTCAATGAGCGACTAGATTTCGATGGAGTCGTTCTTTCCAAATTAGATGGTGATTCAAGAGGTGGTGCCGCTTTATCTATTCGTTACGTTGTCAAAAAGCCGATCAAGTTTATCAGTACGGGAGAGCATTTAGACAAGATAGATGTCTTTCACCCCGACAGGATGGCACAGCGTATTTTAGGGATGGGTGATATTATCTCCTTCGTTGAAAGAGCGCAACAACAATACGATGAGCAAGAAGCAGAGAAATTACAGAAGAAAATCAACAAAAACCAGTTTGATTTCAACGACTTCTTATCACAGTTGAATCAGATTCGCAAAATGGGTAACTTCAAGGAGTTATTAGCAATGATTCCAGGTTTGAACAAGGCACTCAAAGATATTGAGATCGGAGACAAGGACTTCAAACGAGTGGAGGCGATTATTTTTTCGATGACTCCACATGAAAGAGCCAATCCACAGGTCTTAGATAAAAGTCGTAAAACACGTATTGCCAAAGGTTGTGGAATGACATTAGACGAAATAGATCGCTTTGTTTCAGAGTTTGAGCGCATGAAGAAGATGATGAAAAATATGAGTGGAATGGGCGGCATGATGGGCGGCGGTGGTCAAGGAGGTCGTTTAGGCGGCTTTAGAAACCGATTTACTTTTAAGAAAAAGTAATTTATTTTTTAGGAGCGAACGGAAAGGTACTTCGTCGTAACAGCAAGTCCCGCTATCCGTTCCTATTCGTGTGGCTAGGTTTTTTGAAGCCAACGCTTCTACACGAATACCACTACTATCGGGGCTAGATCGTTACAGTTCCACCCCATAGCAACAGAACATTTTAGAAAATACAACCAACGGCTCTCTGATGAAAAATAGGACTTTTATAAGCCTTATCTTTTGTCAAAGAGCCATTTTTATATCAGAAACCATCAACGGTGAGAAACATAAGCCACAATTTGACCACTTTCATATAGAAAACAAACAAAAGTAGTCAAATTTCACAAATCCCAAGCGTTGTATCCCTTCCCAACTAGCCCCGATAGAAGTGGTATCGCTGTATAGCATTGGCTACCTAAAACGCTGGCAACAGCGATAAGAACGGATAGCGGGACCTTCCAACACGACGAAGCACCCAACCCTTCGCTCCAAAAACTCACGAACTGAATCACAGTGTTGACGATCCACCATTCATCATTAAATAGAAAAGCTGGTATAATAGTTGCGGCTAAATATAGGTATACTTAATTTTTGGAATGTATTGACAAAAGAAAGGATTTAAGATGAATCCTAAAAAAAAATAGATTTTTGTGCAAACTTTTTTAATGAATATCGTATATAATTATAATGATAAGCAGCAAATTAATTGAAATTTTACTGGTTGAGGATGATCCAGGTGACATCCGATTGACCCAAGAAGCATTTAAGGAAGGGACTGTCTTACACAATTTAAGTACAGTAACCG
Source organism: Chitinophagales bacterium (assembly GCA_020630635.1). Taxonomy (GTDB): domain Bacteria; phylum Bacteroidota; class Bacteroidia; order Chitinophagales; family UBA2359; genus JAHDBB01. Next base: position 3,122 of record JAHDBB010000181.1, on the reverse strand, counting down.
ATGGAGCAAAGGCGATTGACTTCCTCAATAAAGAGGGCGATTATCACGGTGTTCCACGACCAGACCTGATATTATTGGACCTCAATTTGCCCAAAAAAGATGGGAAAGAAGTACTACAATATATCAAATCCGACCCCGACCTCAAAAAGATTCCTGTTATTGTTTTAACAACATCAAGTTCTGAATTTGACATTACTCGTGCCTACCAATTGCATGCGAACTGTTATATTACAAAACCGATTGATTTTGATGCGTTTATAGATGTGATAAAATTGATTGAGAACTTTTGGCTAAAACTTGCCATGTTGCCAACAAATTAATTAGTATATCAATATGTAATGCTTTGATAAAAAGTGGATTGATTTTTGCTGTTTAGAAACTAACTGTCAACTCCAAAAATTTATAGCCATCACAATACGTACATACAATATTCTTCATATAGAAGATAATAAAGCCGATGCTCGTTTAGTGGAAATCTATCTTGGTGGAGCCAAAGATTATGCTACAGACCAATTTAGTTTTGAGTATAATCTAACGCACAAAGATTGTCTAAAAGAAGCTTTTGCCATTGAAGATAAGGAACAATTTGATGTTGCCTTACTAGACCTTAGTTTGCCCGATGGGGTAGGCTTGGAAACCCTCGAAAAGTTTCTAAAACATTATCCCGATTTGCCAACCATCGTTTTGACAGGGCGAGAACCACAAGAATTGGGATTGGGAGCCTTGCAAATGGGGGCGGTGGATTTCTTGTCTAAACAAGATTGGAGTGACTGGATTTTACTCAAGTCTATATCCTTTGCTTGTATTAGAGTCCAGAATGAAAAGCTGGAACAAGCTAAAGAATTAGCTGAAAAAACGGTAGAGATGCGAGAGCGTTTTCTTGCCAATATGAGCCACGAACTCCGAACACCCTTAAATGCAGTGATTGGTATTGCAGACATTTTGGACCAATTACAACACACCAACGAGCAGCACGAATACATTAAAACATTAAAAATATCGGCTAACAACCTGCTCAAACTTATCAATAGTATCTTGGATGTCTCTAAAATTGAGTCAGGAAAGCTACAATTAGACCAACACAAATTTAGTCTAACTGACTTGCTCAATGAGTTGATTCAGATATACAAGTACAAGACTTCGGCTAAAAAACTTAACTTCTTCACTCAATTTGATGCCTTTCTTCCCAATTTTGTGGTAGGTGATTCCTTGCGTTTGAATCAAGTATTGATTAACTTGCTAGACAATGCAGTAAAATATACTGAAAAAGGCAAAATTATCTTACAAGTGATGAAGGTGGATGAAACAGATACAACTACCAAGATAGAATTTGCCATTGAAGATACAGGTATTGGTATTGAGGAAAGTAAGTTAGAGAAAATTTTTGAGTCATTTGTACAAGCAACCAAAAGCACCACTCGTTTATATGGAGGAACAGGATTAGGATTGAGTATAGCCCAACAACTGGTGGCTTTGCATGATGGAGAATTAATCGTGGAAAGTGAAATAGGGAAGGGGGCTGTTTTTAAATTTGCAGTAGAGCTAACCAAAGCCAATTCTAATGAAACAACAGATCAACCTGCTGAGTCACTTCAAGATTTGGGACCCATCAAAGATGGCATCAACATATTGATTGTAGAGGATGAAAAAACCAATCAGATGGTCGTCACTCGTTTGTTGAAAAACTGGTCGGCTACCATTCAAATTGACGTTGCCAACAATGGAGAAGAAGGTTTACAAGCCTTACAAGCCAAAGATTACGACCTTATTTTGATGGATGTCTCTATGCCTGTCATGGATGGTATGGAAGCCACTCGTTACATTCGCAATGAGTTTTCTGGTCACAAATCTCAAACACCTATTATTGCGACAACGGCTCATGCATTACAGTCGATTAGAGAGCAATGTTTGGAATGTGGAATGAATGATTTTGTTACCAAACCCATTATTGCCAAAGAACTATATCCCAAGATCAATGGCATGTTAAGGGAATTTAGCAATAGACCCGTAAATCCATCCAACGTCAATAATCCAGCTCCCAACAATCTTATTGCCAAGAGTACACAGGATAATGCTGTCGTACCAGAAAAGCCCAAAGAAGAGGCGACTAGTGCCAATACAGGAGCATATGACGAAAATTCATTAGGTATTGATTTGAGTTATTTTGACGAATTGACACAAGGCGATGTCGAATTTAAGTACATGCTGATTGACAATTTTTTAGAAGATGTTCCAAAAGAATTGGTCAAACTTCAAAATTGTTTTTCCAATCGTCAAATACCTGAGTATTACAATGTGGCTCACAAACTCAAATCGAGTTTTACCTATGTTGGCTTAAAACAAAACGATTCGGTTGTTCAATGTTTATTTAGACCTAAACATGATGTCACCGAAATCCCATTTGAACAAGACAGCTTAGATAAATTTTTAAAAGTAGCAGAAGAAACTTTAAATTATCTAAGAAAACATTTTCCTAAAACGGTTAAGTAATTGTTGAGAAATAAGTTCTTTTAACATTACTAAGTAAAGAAATAATTTAAAAACATAACTATGAATGTATTAGTTGTCGATGACGATCCAGTAATCGTAAAAGCCCTCGAAATTCGATTACAAAAAGAAGGTTTTGAGGTGAAAGCGACCTTAGACCCCAAAACGGCCTTAGAATGTTTGGAAGAGAACGAATATGATCTCATCATTTCGGACATCGTAATGCCTTACCTATCTGGAATTGAGTTGCTTTCTGAAATCAAGAGAGCCAGCCCTCACACGCCGATTATTTTGATTTCGGCTTTAGACCAAAAAGAATTAATTCTCACAGCCTTTGAGTTGGGCGCACAAGACTTTGTGGTAAAACCCATCAACTTGGATGAGCTACTTTTGAGAATCACCAAATACATGCCCAAAGTAAGCTAAAATAATTAGTCTTCTAATCATATTAAAATTACGGATCTCATGAGTGGGGTTCGTAATTTTTTATTTTTAGGAGAGAATGGTTAGATGCTTCGTTGCAACAGGTCTCCTCGCTATCCGTTCCTATGAATGCAGCCAAGTTTTAGGCAGCCCACGCTTTTGCATTCATACCACTACTATCGAGTCTAGTTGGTGGAGGCAAGTACTTCTTA
>JAHDBB010000180.1 GCA_020630635.1 Chitinophagales bacterium | reverse complement strand
GGATTTTTCATCGTATTAGAAAGTCCCGCTATCCGTTCCTATGAATGCAGCCTTGCCACAACCCACGCCAACACTCTTGCATTCATACCACTTCTATCGGGGCTAGTTGGTTGAGGTCGCAACCTTTAGAGTCGGTGGCAAGAGTGTACCACAATTTGACAGTTTTCAGGCAAAGACCGAACGGGAGTTGTCAAATCTCCATAAACTACAAAAAACGAAAAATAAAGATAATGACCTTCCCAAATAGTCCCGACTGAATTAAATTCTAAAACGGCTCAGTTTGTGAAGCGTTCTGTCCATTTCCAAATAGCCCCGATAGTAGTGGTATCACCTTTGTAGAGCAAATTCATGAATTTGCTCTACGAAGGTGATGAGAACGGATAGCGGGACTTTCCAACACGACGAAGCACTCAACCCTTCGCTCCAAAAATAAAAAATCACAAGCTAAAGGGCATTAATAATTCATCATTTACAATTAACCATTATCGATTCCATTCGCTCCAAACAAAAACAAACTAAAACCGTATTAAATATAGAAAACTTATATTAACATTACTCGTTGTTTGGTAAAATATCTTCCATATATTGCTGGTGTATTTTTGCTAACACTCGCCCAATTGTTGGGACAAGCCAATTATATACCTTTTCATCAAGTCGAAGACGGTTTATCACAAAATACGGTCAGTTCCATCGTACAAGATGAATACGGCTTTTTGTGGATTGGTACACGCTATGGATTGAACCGATACGATGGTCGAACCTTCCAACAATATGAACACAACGAAGAAAATCCCAATTCTCTCTCCAATAATTTTATCAACTGTTTACTGGCAGACCAAGAAGGAAAAATCTGGATAGGAACCTATGGCGGAGGTCTAAATGTATATGATCTCAACCAAAATACTTTTCAACATTTTGATAAGGGAGCCAAGGCACAAGAAGCCTTGAGTGATGACTATGTTACGGCTCTATATCAAGATAAAAATGGCATCATTTGGATTGGAACCGAAAAAGGAGGACTCAATATTTATGATCCTCAAACAAAAGCGATTGACCAATCTTTTGCCTATGATAAGAAAAAAGCAAAGGATGTATTTCAATATATCAGTGCTATTGCTGAAGACAAGGAAGGCAATATTTGGCTGGGAACATGGAATAATGGTTTGCAAGTTATCGAGAAACAAACAGGTAACATTCAGAAAATAGAGGCGGCAGAAAAAGAAAGTATTCGATGTTTACACTTTTCCCAAAGCCAGCGTTTATGGGTCGGCTGCAATCAAGGTATTAAAGAAGTGATTCCTATTTTGGGAGGTTTTAAGTTGAAAGACATCCAAGTATCTGATATAGGATTATTTCAACAACTCAATGAGTCCGTAGTTCTGTCAATTTATGAAGATCCCAATGGTTTGTTATGGGTCGGAACAGAAAATAATGGCTTGTTTTCTATTAATTTACAAAATGGTTTTATTTCCCTATACAAAAAAAATGTTTTAGATAACAACAGTTTAAGTAGCAATTCAATTTGGTCTTTATTTTCTGACAAAGAAGGAACACTTTGGATTGGTACTTACTTGAAAGGATTGAATAAAGTCGATCCATTAGAACAGAAATTTGAAAAAAATAGCCAGATCAATTTAGGAAATCGAGCGCATGCTTTAGAGTTGGTCAGTGCTTTTGCAGAAGATCAACAAGGCAATGTTTGGATTGGAACCGATGGTGGAGGCTTGATTTATAAGGATCAAACCAATGATGCGTATCGACATTATCATACCAAGAGTAAATGGTCTTTAAGTAGCGATGGAATCACCTCCCTTTTATTAGATCAAAATCAAAATCTTTGGATTGGAACTTGGAATGGAGGGATTAACTTGTGGAATACCCAAGATTCAACTTTTCAAAAAATCAATGTACCCCAACTTTCAGGAACGGATGTTCATTCCATTATGGAAGACCAAAAAGGTTGTATCTGGATCGCTACTTTTCGGGCTGGATTAGATGTCTATAATCCAACTACACAAACCTATACACACTTTAATACACAGAATGAGCCTAAACGCAGAATAGAAAGCGTTAAGATTCGGACCTTAACCCAAGATTTAGAAGGCAATATTTGGATTGGGACCGAAGGAGGAGGCTTGCAAAGAATCAAAGTCAACGACGATTTAGAAATTATTGAAAGTAAATCCTTTTTTACCCAAAAACAAGGTTCAGAAGCGTATTCAATCAACACCTTATTTACCGACTCACGAGGAAAAGTTTGGATTGGAACCGAAGGAAATGGCTTGTGTATTTATGATCGAAAAGTGGGCGCATTCGCTCAATTGACCCAAAAAGATGGTTTACCCAGTGATATGATTTATGCTATTTTGGAAGATGACAAGGGGTTAATTTGGGCAAGTACCAATCGAGGTATTTTTTCTTTTAATCAAGCAGATAAATCCATCATCTCTTATACGACAGCAGACGGATTACAAGCCAGCGAGTTTTATAAATCGGCTTGCTTAAAAAGCCAAGAAGGTCGTTTATACTTTGGAGGAATCAACGGATTCAATCAATTCTTTCCCGATAAAATTAATAAAAATAATCGAACCCCCAATCTTTATATCACCAATGTTTTGATCTCTAATCAACGACATCAAAATGGTGATGTACAAAAATCCAAAACAATTTTTAACGATCAAGACCTTGCTTTAAAATATTTTGAAAATGATTTGAGTTTTGAATTTACGGCTTTAAATTTTACCCAATCTAGTAAAAATCAATATCAATACAAGCTGGAAAATTATGATGAGCAATGGCGAAAGGTTGGAGGTGAAAATATTGCCTATTATCCCAATGTCCCACCAGGCAACTATAAGTTTTGGGTCAAAGCAGCCAACAATGATGGGATTTGGAATGAACAGGGGGCGTGGGTCAATGTGCATATTGCGAAGCCTTGGTATGCCACTTACTTTGCCTACTTTATTTATTTCCTATTGACAGGAGGCTTGCTTTGGTGGGCAAGAAACAATATTATCTCCAAAGAGCGTTTGAAAGGACAACTGCATTTAGAGCAAATGGAAGTAGGAAAAATGCAAGAATTAGATGAGTTAAGATCTCAATTCTTTGCCAATATTTCTCATGAGTTTAAAACACCTTTGACCTTGATAATTTCCCCTTTGCAAATGCTCAAAAAAAATACGAAAGGAGCAACCAAAACGTATGATGTGATGTTGAAAAATGCAGAAAGACTCTATCGTTTGATTAATCAAATATTGGATTTGTCAAAGATCGAATCGGGGAATGCTCGTCTAAATGCCAATAATCAGGATATTGTAAATTTTTTGAAATACATTGCTATCAACTTTACCAATTATGCCCAAGAAAGTTTTATCAACTACAAAATAGAACTGCCACGCCATGATATTCCATTATATTTTGATAAACAAAAAATGGAAAAAGTATTTGTTAACCTCATTTCTAATGCCTTTAAATATACACCGTCCTATGGCAATATCACCATTACCTTAAAAGAATCAAAGGATGAAGTCGAAATACTGGTCAAAGATTCTGGGCAAGGGATTAGTTTGGAAGAAAAAGACCTGATTTTTGATCGTTATTACAAAACACAAAACAATACCTCTTTTGCGAGTACAGGCATTGGCTTATCATTAACCAAGCAATTGATCGAATTACATCAAGGAAGCATTGAAGTCGATAGCGAATTGAATAAAGGAACCACTTTTATCGTTCGATTAAAAAAAGGTAAAGACCATTTGAAAGAAGGTGAGATTGTCGATAAACGTTCGGATTTTACATACAGTGAAGAGTCTTTGATTCGGATGAAGGAGTTTGGAGGAAAGCAGCAGGAAGCAGTCTTAATAAATGAAACCATAAACGATGATCGCCCCCTTATTTTGATAGCAGAAGATAATGAAGATTTGCGTGGATTTATATTTGATTCTTTATCCAAAAATTACAAAGTATTTACAGCCGAAAATGGGGTAGAGGCTTATAAATTAGCGATGGAACAAGTACCTGACGTGGTAATTTCGGATGTAATGATGCCAGAGATGGACGGTTTTGAGTTGAGTCAAAAACTAAAAAATAATCAATTGACCAGTCATATTTTTATTATTATGTTGACGGTCAAAACGGCTGAAGGAAGTTATGAACAAGGATTTTTATCGGGCGTAGATAGCTATTTGACCAAGCCTTTTAATATGCATTTATTGGAGATGCGTATTCAGAACTTACTGCAATCTCGCAAAAACTTTAAAGATCAACTCAATTCTAATAATCTCCTTCAACTCAATCCTAAAAAATTACCGACAGACTCATTGGACGAAAAATTTATCAAGGATTTTATTGCCGTTATTGAGCAAAATATGTCGAATCCGAGCTTTAACATAGATAATGTTTGTAAAGAAATGGGTTTTAGTCGGAGTCAATTTTATCGAAAAACCAAGAGTCTTTTGGGACAAACACCCAATGAATTTATCAAAGGGATCAAGCTCAAAAGGGCGGCACAATTACTGCAAGATAGCGACTACAAAATTTCGGAAATTACCTATAAAGTAGGTTTCAATGACCTCAAATATTTTAGAGAATGCTTTAAAAAACAGTACAGTATGAATCCGTCTGAATATGCCAAAAAGGCGAAGGCAGGCAATCTTTCTGAAAGCTAAGTTTTTTTGTTGAATGACAAGTAGATAGTGACTGGTGACTTTTTTATTATAGTGGCGATGGGACGTTTCTATTCAATACAGAAAAATCCTACTAATCTCGAATTATCTTAAAAATCCTATTCCATTTTTTTGCTAGGAGAGAACAGTTCCTCTTTCATCGTAACGAGTCTCCCTGCTATCCGTTCTTATAAATGTGCCAAGTTTTAGGCAGCCAACGCATTACATTTATACCACTACTATCAGGTCTATTTGGTTGAGATTGGGACTTCTTAGGACCAGTATTTTTATCGGTTCAAAGCATCATAATGTGCTTGCGTTCTGTCCATTCCCAACTAGCCCCGATAGTAGTGGTATCCCCCTTGTAGAGCAAATTCATGAATTTGCTCTACAAGGGGGATGAGAACGGATAGCGGGACTTTCCATTACGACGAAGCACCTTGCCTTTCGCTCCTAAAAAAACAAACCTTTTAAGTATTACCAACCACTTGTTTTAGCAACTAACTTATCACTCCTTTTTTTCATTACGAAAGTTTGCAAAGGGGCATTGTTATTAGCAAACAAAAAGAGCGTTTGTCCTTCCAGTTCTATAAAATCTATTTGGCGAGTTTCATAAGGAATGTATAAACCCGTTTTTTTATAAGGAAGATGCTTGAAATTTCCTTCGCCATCGCCCAATAAAATCCAACCATAACAGGCATCATTGCGAGGTGTTTCTATCTCCGAATCAAATAAGTTGCCAGCCATCAGTAGGTCTAAATGATTGTCGTTGTTGAAGTCTTTAATAAGGATGTCATTGATGTTGGAAATCTGTGTAGAGAGAGGTAAATGATTGGGCTCAAAATGGCTATTGCCCTTGTTTTCTAAATAAATGTGAGCAAACTCATTGGCACGCTCATGTTGTGATTGATTGAGTTTTTGAGGTGTATAAATTTTTTCTAAATTGGCGGATGCAAAGGCATTGTAATTTCTAAATTTCTTTTTTAGATCAGGCATTTGTTCTGAGGAACATTGCATTCCTCTAACGGGATATTGTTCGCCCTCTTGAAAATAACTCAATACCACATCTTTTTTTCCATTTTCATCAAAATCATTGGCATAGAGATCAAATGTTTCTTTTTGAGAGGCTTTGTATTTATAATTTAAACCCAAGTTGCCTAACACATAATCCATATCGCCATCTTCATCAAAATCGGCTTGCTGAATGCAGTTCCACCAACCGACTAAGTTGGGAGTTGTTTGCGTATCTTTGGCAAAATATCCATCATCATTATTAATAAAAGTCGGTTGCATCCATTCGCCCACAATGATTAAATCCAAATCTTGGTCGCCATCGTAGTCTGTCCAAACAGCATCGGTTGCCATTCCAATTTTTAATAAATCAGGAGCAATTTTGGAAGTAACTTTTTGAAATTCGATATTTTCTATGGTGCTAAGGTTCTCATAAATATGACAATCGGCAGGACTTGGATATTGAGCAGGAATTTGACGACCTGTCACCAAGATGTCTAAGTCACCGTCTTGGTCATAATCGCCCGTGACGATTTTACTCGCACTCGTTGTCGCAATATCGGTAAATGCATCGTTGGGAATAAAAGAACCCAAGCCATTGTTCTCATAAAAAATATCTTGATAATAAGGAGAATCGACTGCTTCTTCATTGCCACCTGTCACAATATATAAATCTAAATCACCATCTTGGTCAGGATCAAAAAATAAGGCATCCACTTCTTCTTGTTCTTGGTATAAATCAAACTTTTGAGAAATAAATGAAATTTGATTATTGGTATTTTGACTTAAAAAAAGTTGTCCTGCATGACCTTTGGCTCCACCAATATAGACATCTTTGACTCCATCTTTATTGATGTCGCCAGTCGCCAAAGCAGGACCAAAAGAGGACATTTGATGTGGCAATAAAACTTCTCTCTCAAAGTCATCAAACTTGTTTTCTTGATGCGTAAATGCAAGTTTGAATGCATCTGTTTGAGAAGAAAAGAGAGGATTTAATTTCTGGTCTTCTAATATAGCGGGGGAACGTTCGCTATGGTCTAAATGAAGTAGTTGATTTGAAGCAATATTGTTAAGTTTTTGAATCGTTCCGTCAGTCCAACGAACTGTTAATTCTTCAATTTCTTGAGTCTTTCCTAATCCAAAATGAATGCGTTCATCTATCGAAGAAAGATAGCCTCTGACCAAAGTATGTTCGTGGTATTGAGTCGCCTCTTTTGTTTTGATCCATATTTTAGTACCAATGCCTTGTGGATTATTTTTAGGACCATGTAATTGAATACTCACAAAATTTTGATTGGATGTTTCGACTGCCAAATTTTGAAAAATACTAGCTGTACTATCAATATTATTGGTAATCAATTCTAAGTCTCCATCATTGTCTAAATCTGCATAAGCGGTTCCATTGGAAAAACCTTTAAAATGCAAATTCCATTCGTCGTTATTTTTTCTGAAAGATTGTCCTTCTTGATTTTTAAAAATGTAGTTGTCTATTTTTTGAAAAGGAATTTTGTGATTGAGTTCTAAAAAAGAGAGTTCTTTATACTTGACTTTTAGACTTATATCAACTCTCTCCAACCATTTGAAAAAGTCCTTATTGTTGATGTCTCGACGAGTGCCATTGGAAACAAATAAATCTTTGAATCCATCATTGTCATAATCACCAAATAAACATGCCCAACTCCAATCTGTTTTATCCAAATTAGAAAGTTTTGCTGTTTCTGCATAAAAAGGCAAACCATCTTCTCGGATGCCTTGACAAGTTTGCAGACTATTGTACATATACTGATAATGTAAATCATAACCGATCATATTCCAAAATCCATCAACATCCATTCCTGCCATATTTGCTTTGGAACGGAAGTTGTCACTTGGTGTCATATCTACTTGCATCAAATCTAAAAGACCATCATTGTTATAATCTGCTACATCCACACCCATTCCAAAAAAAGAATTATGTTGTACACAGTCTTTGGAAACTTCCTTAAAGGTTGCATCGCCATTGTTTAAATAAAGTCTATCAGGAGAATGAAAGTCGTTGGATAAATAGAGGTCTGTCAAATGATCTTGATTAAAGTCAGCAGCAATAACGCCCATTGTTAATCCATAATTGAGTAATCCTGCTGATTGGGTTACATCGGTAAAAGTATTATCTCCATTATTGCGATAAAGATGATCTGACTGTTCCCATTTGACCTTATTCATCAAGCGTTTAAAATCTTGAGAAATGGCAGCAAAAGGAGTCGGTTCATAATTGGCTACAAATAAATCTAAGTCACCATCTTGGTCATAATCCAACAAAGTGGATTGAATCGAATGTCCTTCATCTGCCAATCCAAATGCTTCTGCTTGGTCTTCAAAAATAGGGATGCCGGCTTCATTAACACCTTGATTGACATACAAAATGTTTTTGCGACTAGCCCATTTTCCAGCCACAGCAATATAAATATCCAGTAAACCGTCGGCATTGATATCCAAAACCGAACAACCCATATTCCAACGACCTTCTCCTGTCACTTGTGCTTGTTGAGCAACTTCCTTAAAATGGAAGTTTTGTTGATTAAGGTATAAATGATTATTCACCATATTGCCTGTAAAGAATACATCTTGCCAGCCATCATTGTTAAAATCACCCACCGCAACACCACCGCCTAAATAAAGATAACTGTAGGTGAAAAAATTCATAGAGTCATTTTCAATCAAGCGATTATTGAAAGTGATGGTTGATTCAGTAGCAGCAACTTCTTGGAAAAGCCCTTGTTGTGCAGTCTCTTTAGAAGGTTTACATTGAATCACCAACAGTAAAAAAAATGATATGCCAATAATGTATTTATGCAAGGTCGGATTTTAGATTACTTAAAAAGTGAAAGAGAAAGAAGGCGACATTTTGATAATAATAAACTTAACAGATTATAATAACTAAATATGCCAACTTCCTCTTTCTAAATTTATGAAGACAGTATGTGGGGTTTTTTCTTTAAAAGAAAGAAGGAAAGACGAGGCTTCCCCTCTTTCAAGTGCTAATTACAATAAAATAACTCTTGTATGGTTAAAAAAATTCTTTCATAAGAAAGAAAGAAGGAAAGACTAAGCTTCCCCTCTTTCAAGTGCTAATTACAATGAAGAAAAATTATGTACTCTTACATCATTGCCAAAAAAATTAAATTAATAACCTGGATTTTGTGTTACGCTTGAACTAAGAACTTCTCCTTGAGGGATCGGATAAAGCTCATGTTTTCCTGATTGGAAACCCTCTATTTCATCGGCTGCCAAACCCCAACGAATGAGGTCTAAATATCGATGTCCTTCAAATGCTAATTCTAGTTGTCGTTCTGTTACAATTGCCTCAAATAGTGCGTCGCCTCCTGTACTAATAGTCGGAAGCTGCGCTCTTGTTCTTACTTTATTTAATTCTGTCAAGGCTTGTCCTTCATTTCCTGCTTGATAATGCGCTTCGGCTGCCAACAATAAAATATCAGCATAACGAATCAATCGCCAATTGGTTCCATAGTTGATTTGTGGAACACCCAAGTCTTCTATCGTTTCACCAGAATAAGCACCATATTTTCTTCTCAGATACCCTTCATAATCAAAGGCTTGGTCTGGGTCTGTAATTTCACCACCATCGGCCACAAATTCTTCTTCTGACATCAAAGTATGTTGTCTTCTTTCTGTATCACCAGCCTCTATAAATGCATTCCACATTTTTTCAGAAGGATAGTTAAAGCCCCAACCATTGTTGAGAGAATCTACTCCTGAAAAATTTGCCTCTCTTGCGCCCATCAATTGGATATGAACATTGGATTCAGCTCTTGCGCCCCAAGGATAACCATTGGCTCCCCAGTCATAACCCGCTGTTGAAATATAGATCGCTTCCATAATAGACTCTACACCCAACTCGCCTTCTTGTGTAAATACCGTTCCAAAGTCAGCTTCCAAGTTATACTCATTAGAGGCAATAAGCTCATCAAAGGCTGCTGCTGCTTCGCCCCATTTTTCTTGATAGACATAGGCTTTGCCCAAAATAGCTTGTGCTGTTCCTTTGGACATTCTAAACCTATCTGCTTGCGAATAGGCACTTTTGAGGGGTAAATTCGCCATTGCTTCTTCCAAGTCTTTTTGGATTTGAGCATAAACTTGCGCTTTATCCACTCGACTTTGATCATAATTTTCTGAAGTCAAAGGTTCCAAAATCAAAGGCACATCCCCAAACATACTTACCAACTCAAAGTAGTAATAAGCTCTCAATGCTTTGGCTTCTGCAATAGACCTTATTTTAATTTCTGTATCAGGTGCTACATTGGCAATCACCAAATTAGCCCTATAAATGCCATAATAATTGATGCCCCATACACCAGCAATCGCTCCATTGGTTGAATCAAAAGTCAATCTATCCAATGCGACATAATTGGGTTGATCCCCTGAGCTAGAACCGCCCGCTTGCCCTTCATCCGAAGGCAATGTTTTAATCATATACGGACTCGACCAGTTTGATCCCCAAATATTTACGTGCCATCGCAGCGTACTATATGCTGCCAGTACTGCTTGATTCGCATCATCATCGGTCTTATAAAAATCTTCAATTGCTAACTGATTATTGGTTTCTACATCTAGATACTCATTACAAGCATAATTAGAAACCAGCATTCCTAAAACAATGCTACCTATGTATAAATAAGATGTCTTTTTCATGGTTTTTTAATTTTTTTGATTTGGAGAGAAAGGTTATTACTCTTTCATCGCAACGGGTCTCCCCGCTATCCGCTCTTATGAATGCAGCCCAATCTATCGCAAGTCTTTTCGACTTGTGGTCTCAAGCCATTGCATTCATACCGCTACTATCGGGTCTAGTTGGTTAAGTTAAAGTACTTCTTAGGACCAGCTTTTTAAATGCTAATCTCAAATTTTTAAATTCTAAAATCTTGTAACCCAAGAAGCAACTTGTCGTTGACAACTATCGACTATCGACTATCAACTATCGACTATCAACTATCGACTATCAACTATCGACTATC
>JAHDBB010000179.1 GCA_020630635.1 Chitinophagales bacterium | reverse complement strand
AAAACGTCCCTTTCGTCCCACTTTTTAACGTCCCATCGTCCCAAACCACGAACAGAACCACCCTTACGCAACCTCTCCACCACAGCTAGAACCTGCTCCCGCCGTACATCCATAACAATGCTGATTCAACACAATATTACGATTCGTCAAAGCCTCCAAATCAAAGTCATTGATATGTTGTTTAGACGAAGGACAAGCGACCTTTAAATCCAACATTTGATTAAAATCACAATCGTATAAATAACCATCCCAACCAATAGAAATGGTATTGCGACACATGACATTTTCAGCAGCGACAGGATTAAAGGCTTCCACCAGTTTGGTCATATATTCTTCATAGTTTCCACTTTGAATGAGGTAATCCAAAAAGCGACTAATCGGCAAATTCGTAATGGCAAATAAGTTGTTAAATTCGACATCATATTTGCGTTTTAACTGACGTTTAAAGTCGGCTTCTAAAGATGCTTGACTCGCTGGTAAAAATGCACCAGAAGGATTATAGACCAAGTTCAATTTTAAATCAGAACCCTCTTTTCCGTAGCCCACTTCATTGAGCATTTGCAAAGCCTTGATAGATTTTTCAAAGACTCCATCCCCTCGTTGACTATCGGTACGAGATTTACTAAAATAGGGTAGGGAAGAGACAACTTCTACTTCATGTTTTGCTAGGAATTGCGGAAGGTCATGGTACTTTTTATTCGCCAAAATGATGGTCAAGTTGCAACGATCCATGATCTTTTTACCCAACTTATAGGCTTCTTCGACAAACCATCTAAAGTTGGGATTCATCTCTGGTGCACCTCCTGTCAAATCTACGATGGGAATATCAGCAATTGCCAATATTTCCAAACACTTTTCCAATGTTTCACGAGTCATAATCTCTTTGCGGTCAGGACCTGCATCGACATGACAATGAGCGCATACTTGATTACACATCTTCCCCATATTGATCTGGAAAATCTCTATCTTGGTGGGTTTGAGTGGAGAAAGACCAATATCTTTGAGTTTATCCGCAAATTTAGGAAATTGATTATCGACAATATCTTTGCCATTGAGGACTTTTAATTGTACCATCGTATCCGATAGCTGTTCGCCTCTGGCTTTAAGCGATTTGGTTATTTTCATTTATGAATTTTTTGGTGACTGGTGGTGATGTGGCTTGTTTCGTGGTTTTTGGGACGAAGGGGCGTTTTCGGTTCTTTACTTGGTTTGGGGACGATGGGACGTTTCGGTTCTTTTCGTGATAATTTTTTGATTAATGAATGAACAATCGTCCCTTTACGTCACTTCGTCCCAACATGTAAAAAATGAACAGTGCGTCCCTCTCTAAACGTTGAGACCACAACGATCTAGCCCCGAATGGATTAAATTCTAAAGCGGTTCAGTTTATGAAGTGTTCTGTCCTCAACCAGATAGCCCCGATAGTAGTGGTATTCGTGTCGCAGCGTTGGCTTAGGAAAACTTGGCTACACGAATGAGAACGGATAGCGGGACTTTCTATGGCGACGAAGCACTAAACCTTTCGCTCCAGAAAATCAAAAACCACCAAATGAACGGTACTATGGACTATCGACTGCTCAACTATGGACTACAAAAACTACATGGAAATCTCTTTGGCTTTATTGATGGCTTGTACGCCATGCACCAATGACGCACCACCTCGAATGGCACAGGAAACATGAATGGCTTCGGAAATCATATCCTCATCTGCGCCCTTTTTGAGCGAATCTTCCGTATAAGCATCAATGCAGTAAGGACATTGAACTGCATGAGCAACTGCCAAAGCAATCAATGATTTTTCACGCTCGGTCAAAGCTCCTTCTTGGAAAACTGCACCGTAGTAGTCAAAGAATTTTTTGGCCAAATCAGGTGCGCCAAACTCGCCAATTTTTCCGAATTTTGCTAAATCTTTGGGATTGTAATATGTTTTTTCTGACATTTTTTAAATTTTTAAGAGTGGGATAAAAATACTGTATTTTCCTTTGTAATAGGAACAGAAATCTTGTGTTATACGTTGTTTTTGGCGAAAAGTCCGCCTTGCTACATTTGTTTGTCAATGAAAGGTTAAATTTTTTACCTTATTTTTGCAAAGTTATGGAAATAAAAAATAAACAAGTCTTAGGATTACAATTGCCTACCGATCCACGTTGGGTCAATTTGGCAGAAATGCGTTTAGAAGATATATTGACTGACCATGCATTTTGTGAAATGAAAGCGGCTTCGGCTTGTATGTCCTTGATCCAGTTGTATCCCTATCTGGAAAAACTGGTGGAAGAACTGATGCCGATTGTGACGGAAGAATGGGGACATTTTCGGATGGTCGTGGCAGAACTCAAAAAGCGCAATCTCAAATTAGGTCCACAACGAAAAGATGAGTATGTTCATAGCTTACTAAAGTTTATCCCTAAAGGAACTTCTAAAGAAGACCGATTACTGGACAGACTGTTGATGTGTGCCTTGATTGAAGCTCGCAGTTGTGAACGTTTCAGATTGCTTTCCAATGAATTGAAAGAAGACGATTTGCAAAAATTTTACCATACTTTTATGGTTTCAGAAGCAGGTCATTACAAAACTTTCCTTCAATTGGCAAAAGAATATCATGAGGAAGAATTGGTTTGGGAACGTTGGAAAGAATGGCTCGAATATGAAAAAGAGTTGTTAGCCAATATGGAGGTGAGAGGGGATCGGATGCACTAGATTCTTGAGGACAGATAAAATGATGACGGACGACTTTAGTGTGTAGTAAAAAGAAGCCCTCCGTCATTTTATCAGCATTATTTTTTCTTAGGTTTGCGAACCGTAAAGACTCTCGAAATATTGAAGCCAAAATGAATATCGCCATCCAGCCATTTACCAGTCGTCTCGGTCAAAAATCCTTTATCCGACATCGAAGTCGAATTGGTAAAATGCAATTGGAAAACGTGTCCGCCTGTCTCAATATCAAATCCAATAGACAAAGAATTAGAAATATTGTCAGCTACTTGGTCGGGCAAAATGTAAAAATATTCTGCATTGATAGCGATGCGTTTAGTCAATTTTTGTCGTCCAGCAACTCCCAAAATCATTACATTATTGCTTTCAGCTCTCGTCGTTACCAAATTGCGATGCACAAAAGTTGGGATGACTTGAATACTAGTGGCCTTACTCAATTTGCTACCCACAATCAATTGATGTGTATAAACTAGTCGGTGTTTAAAATCCAAATCTACATCTGTTCTTCGCAAAGTGCTAGCGGTAATTCCCGAATACCAAAGGACGGATAAAGGCACATTCTTTTTGCCAACAGATTGACGCAATGGTTTGACTTTGATAAACGCATCGTAAGTTTTTTGGAAAGAATTTCTTCCTGCGCCGACCATAATCCAGTCATTGATTCCGTAATCCAAGCCTATTCGCATGGTAGCGGCATCTAATCCCCAAAGTTCATAACCTCCTGTATTGAGTCGTCCAAAACGGTGGGATATTTTCAAGTCCAATACACCGCCAGCCGTACTTTCCAATGACTGAACGTTGATGACTCTGGTGGTTTTAAAACTTGCGTTTACGTATTCGGTGGTTTCTTCTTCTTCCCCCAATAAGTCTAACAGATCATCTTGGGCCAATACGTTGGTCGAACAAAGTCCGATGAAAAACAATGTAAGAAAGGGTAATAATTTTTTCATAGATTGAGAGATTTTGTCAGTCGATAGTCTGTGTGGTTCTTTACTTGCTTTGGTCCACAGCATTCTGCTATCAGCTTCTTTATTTATATTCGATGAATTATATCTTTTGTTTGTATTTTTTTAGGAGCGAAAGGTTTTTGCTTCGTCGTATTGGCAAGTCCCGCTATCCGCTCTTATAAATGCGCCAAGTTTTACGAAGCCACCGCATTGCATTTATACCGCTACTATCGGGGCTAGTTGGTTTTGGACACAACATTTAGAGAGGGACGAACTGTTCATTTTTTACATGTTGGGACGAAGTGACGATTGTTCATTCATTAATCAAAAAATCATCACGAAAAGAACCGAAAACGCCCCTTCGTCCCCTTTTTTTTTAAACGTCCCATCGTCCCAAAAAACAATTAATGAATGAAAAAGCGTCTCATCTCAAACCAATAAAAAAAGCGGATGAGCAAAGAAATGCTGCACCCGCTCTGATTATGAGATTTTCTGATTTATCGTGTAAAAGGTTGATAGTTTAAATCAACAGTTATTTCAATTTCTTCTGCAATATTTTCTACGACTACGGCAGGGATTTTGATACCATAATCAGCAGGTTTTACCACAAATTTTGACATGGCTTGTATCCCCTCTTTACCTACCTCGAATGTACCTTCTGCTTCTACTGGGTTGGTTTCTCCATGAATCGTAAGATCGCCAACTACTTTAACAGTATAAGTACCTTCCTTAGCAAAATCAACCTCATCAATATTGGTAATTTTACCTTTGAACTTAGACTTAGGATACTCATCCGACTCCATATAGTTTTCATTGAAGTGTTCTTGCATCAAGGCTTTTTCAAACTCAAAGGCTTTGATCAATACAGCAAATTCCATTGCTCCACTAGCCGCATCCAATACACTTGTTGCCTTATAGTTGTCTGCCTCGATGGTTTCGATAGGCGTTTCAGAATGGAACTTAATGTGTCCTTCTTTGGTAAAGTACTTTTCAGCCGCATCTTGTGCATCGGCATTAAAACTAGCCAAGAATAGAAAAAAACAACTGCTGGCTAAGAAAAAATATTTGCGAAAATTCATGTTGAAATTATTTTTATTGAAATAAAAGGAATAACGGATTATTAGATACTAAAATTACTGAATTGTTTAATGAAATGGTTTGTTTAACCTGCTTCCACACAACGCACCAATACGACATCGGATAAGAAACCCGTACATACGCCTTTTAGTTTTATCTTTTGTCCCTTTTTAAATTTGTTTTGGTCGATTTTATCACTTTCAAACATTTCACATGTCACCCCAAATAACATGCCGCCTTCCATAGCGACCGTCAATTTTCCTTCCTTATTCTTTTTGACTTCTGTGATGATACCTTCTACCTCTACCACCTTATCCAAATATTTGGTATTGGCTGCTTTTTCATCATTGTCAAACTCCTCAAAAATCTTGGTAGCCGTTATTTGATGGTCTGCTTTTCCAGCTCCTTCCAAGCCACGATTAAATTCAGAAAAGAAATACAATCCTCCTGCAATCGCAGCCACTAGAATCAATAAAAAGATGAGTTTTTTCATTGTCGTATTTTAATTGTCTAAAGCTCCTTCCTCAATCCATATTTCGATAGTAGAAATTTGTATTTCAGATAACATGCCAAAAGGTGGCATAGCTGAAACGCCATCTTCATGTTTGATAACAGACAAAAGTGTGCCTCCATCTACATAGCTTTGGAGTTCTGTATAACCTTCCAAAATGTGTCCTCCACCATTGACAGCCGTAGCACTACTATGACAGCCATAGCAATTATTACTAAGGATAGGAGTAACATCATTGGCATAGGAAATATCTTCTAATACCATAGGTGCAGGAAAGAGATCTTCTTCGTTGTCACTAGAACAAGAAGCAACCAATAAAAAACAGGCAGAGAATGTCATCCATACCCAAATAAATTTTTTGGAAAAAAGAGCTAAGAAGTTCATTTAATTGATTTTATTCTTCACGAAAGTTAGTAATTTAATCGCTAAAGCAGGTATTTTGTTGCAAAAAAACGATTTTTTCTTTTTACGTTTTCTTATGAAGAAGCAAATAGGAGTGGGGGAAGGTTGGAAAAAACAACAATGGTGATAAAAGTTCACCATTGTTGTGAAAAAAAGTGGAAATTTTGATTAATTTTTACTGAAGACATAATCTAAGGCATTGCCACTACTGTGACAGCCTATGCAACCACCATCATTTAGAGCAGCACCTCTTTCAATGATAGTACCATCTTCATTGAGCTTGAACCATTCCCAGTTGTTGGCATCTGGATAAAAGTCGTTGCCCCTTTTGACCATACCCATATAGTGTAAAGTCTCGTCAGGATTGTAAGTATGTTTCAAAATAGTAGTACCAACGGGATATTCACCGCCTACTGCATCTTGTCCGTCTTTGAAGTAGATCTGTCTGGTAACAGTAGAGTCATTACCCGCATGAGCTGCACCCAAATCAGGAGCAGGACCAGATTCAGTTGCTTCTAATGTCCAAGAAGCCCAGTCTGCAAAGGTATTATCATCAGCAATAGATTCTTCAACCATGTCCATATCATCATCGTCATCATCGTCTTTATTGCAAGAAGAAACAACACTCACTGTCAATATGGCAAAAAAGAGCATTAAGAGTACTTTGTTTTTGTTCATTTTAGATTTTTTAATAGAGTTAATTAAATAAAATCGTTGTTTTGGTAAAAAATATTTCTATCTAATAAGGAATGAGGGGATCTTGTTTATTAACAAGGTACAATAAAACAAACTATTTTAAACACAAAATATCGGCTGTGTGACAAATGGTAGAAAAGAGGCGGATTTGTAAGAAAAATGGAACTTTTTTTATGGAAATATGGGACAATGGATCGATTTTAAAGCTATATTTTCGTTTTTCGTATTGGATTTATTTGAGGAATTTGTTGGTAAGATTCTTGTTTTCAAAATAGCTCCGAATGATTTAAATTCTAAAGCATCCCAGTTTGTGAGAAGTTGAGACCGCAACGATCTAGCCCCGATAGAAGTGGTATTCGTGTAGCAGCGTTGGCTACCCAAAACAAGGCTACACGAATGAGAACGGATAGCGGGACTTGCTGTAACGACAACGCACTCAAACTTTCGCTCCTAAAAAAAGAAAAGCCACCAATACAAGAGTAAGTGTCATGTATTCGTGGCAAAATATAATTGATTAATGATAGAATAATTGGATTATCTAACTATCAGTTTTTTAGTGATATTTTGTGAAGTAGTAGGAATTTGAAGGAAATAGATCCCTGTTGCTTGATTGGATAAGTCAATTTGAGTCGTATTGGTATTGAAAACCTCAATGACTTTGCCTGTTGCATCCATTAATTGTAGCTCTCC
The DNA here is from genome assembly GCA_020630635.1 of Chitinophagales bacterium. Classification (GTDB taxonomy): domain Bacteria; phylum Bacteroidota; class Bacteroidia; order Chitinophagales; family UBA2359; genus JAHDBB01. Next base: position 3,652 of record JAHDBB010000179.1, on the reverse strand, counting down.
TGTTATCTCATTTTGAGGAATTTGGATATTTAAAATATCTTGTACAGGATTGGGATAAAGCGTTATATTGGCATTGAGCTGCTCAAGGTTGGTATCCACCAAAGGAGTCACCGCAAGAGAATTGGTATAAATAAAATCACCACTGGGGCTACTGTTGGCATTGGCAGCCATGCACGAAACATAAAAAGTAATGTCATCAGTCATGGTTGCAGGAGCTTCCCATTCAAAACTATAAGTATTGTTGGTTGATTCGGGAATATTGGCATGTTGGATGTATTGAATCCCATCACCTCCTAACTTACTTTCTGTAAAATTGGTCATATTGCCTACAAAATTACCAACACTTTCATTATTGGCGTTGAAAGCTACCATTTGAAAACCAAAACGGGAGGCAGAAGGATGAGAAATGGTAATTGTCATATCATAGGTTTGACCAGCTTCATAGGTGGTATTGTCTTCCCCAAAGCTAATTTCCACACTTCCATTTTCATCATTAAGGTTGCTTGCAGTAGCATTGACATGGCATTCTCCATTGGTTCCACAAGTAGCATGAGAAGGCGCACCTGTATTAGAAGGTGGAGGAGAAGACGAAAAAGTGTGAGCAGGTTTGGTCATCATGGATAGATAAAATATGGTTATAAATCCAAACATTAAGAATAGTTTTCTTTTCATGAAGCAAAGTTTTTTTGAATGAATGAAATTTTTGTTTATAATAAATCTTATCTTTAAGCCCTTTCTTATCCCTAAACACCCCACATTACTAAAAGCAGTATCTTATAATAATCGTTTGAAAGATGGATTTGGTTGTGTTAAACACCCATTTTTTTTATAAAAAAAAACTACTTGGCTAAAATTCTCCATTTTTGAGAACTTGTATAAACAATAAACCGAGAATTTTTTTAACATTTAATAGATACCCCTTACTTTTATTAACAAACAATTTATTAATTAGCATAAAAACGTATTTATGATGAAAAGCTTTTTACAAAAAATGAGTGCTTTTGTATTAGGAATCATTCTGGCAACAGGAGGACTATTGCAAGCACAAGACTATTATTGGATAGAAAATTTTGATGCTTTAGAAACCTATACTTTTATAGAGGGTTCTGATGCTTTTGAGGTTCCATCTGGCTGGATGCAGTATGATGTAGATGGCAATACCTTAGTTGATCAGGTTATACCTGCGGTTCCACAAGGATATGGTTGGACCGTGATAGATGAAGCAGCTTTGGGTGGAGATACAGGAGCTTTTGGAGTAGCCGCTAGTGCCACTTACTTTACAACAGTTGAAACAGCCAATGATTGGTTGGTTTCTCCTGCTATTGAAATTCCAAGTGCAGGTTATACTTTTGAATGGCGTTCAAAATCACAAGATGATGATTATTTAGATGATTATGAAGTTTATGTTTCAACAGGAGGCAATACACAAGCAGATGTAACAGCATTGGTCGGAACCGATGCCTTAGTTTTTGCAACTCCACCAGATCCAGAAGGTGGACCAACGGGTATTGGAGAACCCAATGAATGGACGGTTCACAATATTGATTTGACACCTTATGCTGGTGAAACAGTGCATTTGATCTTTCGCAATGTGTCAGAAGATGAATTCTATTTATTGATTGATTATGTAGGTGTATTGAATCCTCCAACGGGTATTGATGCAGTATTAGGTGGTGTTGAAGTCCCTATTGAGTACAGTATCATGCACCGTGCCGATGTCACACCTATCGGTCCATTTGGAGCATCTTTCAATAATTATAGTGACCAAGAATTGGTGAATGCAACCGTAACGGCTTATATTGATAGTATTGATGCTGATGGTAATCTTTTTCCTGTATGGAGTAGTTCGACAGAGATTGCTAGTGTAGCAGCTTTGGAAGCAGTAGAAGCAACGATAGAAGAAACTTTTACGCCAACCAACATTGGATTCTATGCGCTATATTATGAAATCAGCCACGATGGTATAGAAACAGAAGGAAATACAGACAATAACTTTTCTGAGTTCTATACATTCTTTGTAGATGAAACCAACTACGAAAGAGCTGCATGGTTCTTGGATGTGCCTGGCATTACCGCCTTTTATTCACCCTTCGATGATTTAGATACAGGAGACATCTCTGCGGTAGGAGCCTTTGGAACAGTATATGAGTTCTCACAATTTGCAGACTTAGACTCTATCGGTATCTTTGTTTATCAACCCAATGGACCCATTACTTGTGATGTCTTTACCTTTGATCCTGTTACCAATACGGTAGGAGAATTAGTAGGAACTTCTGAAACTTGGGATGCTTTTGGTGAAGGAGGAGAAGAAGGATTCAATAAAACATTGGCTATGAGTTCACCAGTAGCATTGGCTCCTGGACACTATTTCTTTAGTGCCAACGATACTGAAAACAGTTCTTTAAATATCATCTACTACAATTTCTACAATACAGAAAACCGTAGTTTTGTTTCTCAAGACGGTGGAGAATGGCTTCCATTCAATGGCGCACCAGATATCTGGGTAGTGGCTACTTCTTCCAACATTGCTAGTATGATTGTGGACATTGAGTACGAAGCATCTGGTTTAACGTATGACTTTACAGGTAGTGCCAACGGTTTTGTAGAAGAATGGTTCTGGGATTTCGGAGACGGAACAACAGCAACTGGACAAACTTCTACACATACTTTTGTTGAAGGTACTTACGATGTTTGCTTAAGCGGTACAATTCCTGGTGGAACGATGTTAGAAGCTTACTGTGAAACGATTACAATTGAGTGTTCTATTGATGTAGAAGTGACAGAATCTTCTAATAGCGCATCCATTGAAATTGAGGGTGGTTTAGAGCCATATACGATTGTATGGACGGATGCCAACGGCAATCCTTTTGACGAAGAAGGCAATGTGATCGAAGGATTAGAAGAAGGGGTTGACTATAGTGTAATGGTTATTGATGCCAATGGATGTTCTACAAGCGTACCTTTCTCAACAGTTGAATGTAACTTAGCAATTGGAGAGCCTGAAGTTAATGAAAATAATGGTAATGTAAGCTTTACAGATAGTGTGGAAAGCGGACAAGATGCAGGTGATTTAATTTTCTACTGGGAAGATGCCATTGGTGATGATATTGGCACAGGACCTGTTGCCTTTGGTTTAGAGGCTGGTGATTACACATTGGTGATTGAAGATGCCAATGGTTGTACAACAGAAGTAACATTCACTGTTCCAGAACCACCCATCGACACCAATATCGAAGAATTGAGTTGGGTAAAATCTTTAGAAATTGCACCTAACCCTGCTACAACTCATGTTAATCTAACAGTAGAATTGACTAGTGTAAAATCACTCAACTATACGATTTTCAATGTAGAAGGCAAACGTTTATTATTCAAAGATTTCGGTCAAGTCAATGCTATCAATGAAAATATTGACGTGAGTACTTTGAGCAATGGCATTTACATTTTACAAGTAGAAATGAACAAAGAAGTTCACATCCAAAAATTAGTAATCAATAAGTAATTTTTCTAGGAGCGAAAGGTTGAATACTTCGTCGTCACAGCAAGTCCCGCTATCCGTTCTTATTCGTGTTTGCCTTCTTTTAGGCAGCCCACGCTTCGACACGAATACCACTACTATCGGGGCTAGATCGTTGCGGTCTCTCACAAATTGAAC
>JAHDBB010000178.1:6874-10714 GCA_020630635.1 Chitinophagales bacterium | reverse complement strand
GGATAGCAGGACTTTCTATAGCAACGAAGCAACTAACCTTTCGCTCCAAATCAAAAAACCACCAACTGAACGGCATTAATAATTTACCATTCACCATTAATCATTAAATAGAAAAAGCGGCATCAAGTTGTACCTGACACCGCCCTTCAATTTCTTGCTACTGGTTATTATCTTCTGTTAAAATTATTGTTGCGTCTATCGCCGCCGCCTCTACGGTCTCCACCACCACGATTGTAGCCGCCGCCGCCACGATTGTAACCGCCACGTCCACCTCTATCATTGCCCCGAATATTTTCAACAAATCCGTCTGGCTTTTCTAATAAGACTTTTCGAGATAAACGGTATTTACCTGTTTTGGGATCAACACCCGTCAATTTGACCTTGACCTTGTCTCCTTCATTGAATACCCCTTCCATTGAAGGAAGACGTTTCCAAGAAATTTCGGAGATGTGTAATAATCCTTCTTTACCAGGAGCAAACTCAATGAATGCACCGTAGTTGGTAATCGACTTAACGATCGCTTCATATTCCTCACCGACTTCTGGCTCAAAACAGATGGCTTTGATTTTTGCCATAGCCGTTTCCATTCCATCTTTATCACTACCAGAAATTAAGACAACTCCACGATTGTCCACTTCTTCGATAGAAATAACCGTTTCTGTTTCTTTTTGTAATTCTTGAATGTGCTTTCCACCAGGACCAATGATTGCTCCAATGTATTCTGTCTTGATAAACATCTGCTCGACTCTTGGAGCGTGTGGTTTGAAATCTTCACGAGGTTCAGCAATAACTTCATTCATTTGTTCCAAAATATGCATACGCCCTCGATTGGCTTGCTCTAATGCCTGTTGTAACACTTCGTAAGAAAGCCCATCTACTTTGATGTCCATTTGACATGCACAGATTCCTTCCGTTGTTCCAGTTACCTTGAAATCCATATCCCCTAAGTGATCTTCGTCTCCTAAGATGTCTGTCAAGATAGCATAACGAGTAGGATCATTTTTATCTGAAATCATTCCCATCGCAATTCCAGAAACACCTCCAGAGATGGGTACACCTGCATCCATCAAAGCCAAAGAGCCAGCACAAACTGTTGCCATAGAAGAAGAACCATTGGATTCTAAAATGTCAGAAACCACTCGAATCGTATATGGATTGTCTTCGTCTGCTGGTAAAACTTGTTTGAGTGAACGCATTGCTAAGTTACCATGTCCCACTTCTCTACGACTCACCCCACGAAGCGGTTTTGCTTCACCCGTACAGAAAGGTGGGAAATTGTAGTGTAATAAGAACTTGCTGTATTCCATACCAATTGGCTTATCAATCATCTGCTCATCTTTCTTGTTTCCAAGCGTTACAGTAGAGATAGATTGAGTTTCACCTCTTGTGAATAGGGCGCAACCGTGTGGAGATGGAAGAATATCTACTTCAATATGTAGGGGACGAACCTCTTCAAAGTCTCGTCCGTCTAAACGTTTTTGGGTAGCTAAGACCATCTCACGGATGACCTTTTTTTCAGCTTTACCAAAGTATTTGCTTATTAATCCGAGTTGTTCGTCTGTCAATTCTTCTTCCTCTAATTTTTCTTTTAAAGCGTCTTTTATAGCAGAGAACTTCTCTTTTCTTTCATGTTTTGCCAAACCAGCAGAAGCGACTTCTAAAATGTCGTCTTTGGTCATTTCCAAGATGCGTTTTTCTAGTTCTTCATCTTTGGGAAGCGTTGGGTATTCTCGTTTCTCATCCGAAACCCCATGTTCTGCTGCTAAATCTAATTGGAATTGACATTGTTGTTTGATGACTTCGTGTCCAAATTTAATGGCTTCAAGCATATCTGTTTCAGATACCTCTTGCATCTCGCCCTCTACCATCATAATATTATCAATAGTAGCCGCTAAAATGATGTCGATATCTGCATCCTGCATTTCTTCTGCATTAGGATTGACTTTAAATTCGCCATTGATACGAGCTACTCTAACTTCTGAAATAGGGCCCTGAAATGGAATATTAGAAACCGTCAAAGCGGCAGAGGCAGCTAAGGCTGCAAGGGCATCGGGCATCACTTGGGGATCAGCCGATATAAGGGAAAGAATCACTTGTGTATCGCATAAGTAGTCGTCTGGAAAAAGAGGGCGTAAAGCTCTATCGACTAGTCGGCTAATAAGTATTTCGTAAGAAGAAGCTCTTCCTTCTCGTCTAAAAAAGCTGCCAGGAATTCGTCCTGCTCCAGAAAATTTTTCTTGATAATCTACAGATAGAGGGAAAAAGCTAGCTCCGTCTCGTAGTTCTTTGCTTGATACAACCGTAGCTAATATTGCGGCATTACCCATACGCACTAATACCGAACCATCAGCTTGACGAGCCAGTTTACCTGTTTCTATAGTTAAAGTACGCCCGTCACCGAAATCAAAAGACTTGGTGGTTGCTTTTAAGAATTGAGTCATATATTATATATTAAAAAAAGAAGGAGCATGTAGTGAACATGCTCCATCGGTGAGAATTTTGGATTATTTTCTGAGATTGAGCTTCTGAATCAAGGCTCTGTATTTATTGATGTCTTGGTCTTTGAGATATTTGAGTAATTTCTTGCGTTTACCAACCATCATAATTAAGGAGCGACGAGAAGAATGATCTTTCTTATTGATTTTCAAATGTTCAGATATGTGATTAATCCGTTCTGTAAAGAGGGCTACTTGCCCTTCAACTGAGCCTGTATTGTTAGCAGATGCGCCAAATTCGGTAAAAATCTCAGCTTTTCGTTCTTTTGTTAAACTCATTTTAATAAATTATTTAATATTCTATCTTTAATTTGGCACAAAGATACAGTTTTATTTTGTATAATGTTGCATTAATTTGGGATTATTGACATAGACGACACTGATAAATGGTGAATGAGGAATTTCAATGCAATTATTTTGTGTTTTGACGAATTTTATACTTCTATGGTGGTGTTATCTGGCTTTTTGCCTTTGTCAATATTGAATTCTAAAGAGACTTTGCCTGATTCGCTCTTAACATTTATGTCGATCAGGTTCATATTTTCCAAGATTTCGTAATATTGCATGGGGTTGAGGCTGTTTTCGCTTTTGGTTGGTTGGGGTTTGGGAACTTCAGGATTGTCGGGTTTGACCTTGTTTTGTTCCTCCAAAACCTTTTTTACAACCTCTTTTTTGATGCTGATTTTGCCATCAATTTTAAGGTCTTCTAGGTTTTCTAATTTATTGGATAAGATAAATTCTATAATATTCATAGATGGTTTTTTTAGAATTGTGCGTCAAATTTGAATAAAACTTTGTCTTGTTTGGTTTGTAAGTCGGTGTTTTTGATCCATTTGGTCATATGAGCATACTGGGCAATGGGTGTGAGCTTTGATAGATTGACGGATAAAATCTCATCTTCTAGAGTGATAGCATCGTCTTCTACAAAGCGGTCTAAGGCGAAATCAATGACTTTGCGTTCTACATAATTGAGACCTTCTAATATTTTGAATTTTAGGGTGAAATCGGGGTAGTTGAAGTGGTTGATGATTTGTCCCTTGATATTTCGGTCTATGAGTTCAAACTGTCGAAAGCGGATTTTGACAGGCAAAAGGCTCAAATTGATGGAAAAGTCGTAGTAGTTGATGTCTATGACTTCTAGGGTTTCTATGATTTCACTTCCATCGGCAACTTGCTCAAAAATGTAGTTGAACAGTTGTTGGCTGAAGGGAATTTCAAAGTGTAGGTTGCCTTCGATGTTTTTTTGTTGGATTTCTTCTAGTAGGAGGTCGAACATGGGGCAAATATAGGGAAAAGGGACGAAAAAGGGACGAAAAAGGGACGAAAAAGGGACGAAAAAGGGACG
>JAHDBB010000178.1:0-6774 GCA_020630635.1 Chitinophagales bacterium | reverse complement strand
ACGAAAAAGGGACGAAAAAGGGACGAAAAAGGGACGAAAAAGGGACGAAAAAGGGCAAAGTGCTTGCAAAATGGATTTTTTTCATTGTATATATTGAGGATCTTCTCGTTTTATATAAATGCAACATGCAATGAAAGATAATTTAGATGATTTACGGTTTTATCAAGCATCTTTAAAACTATGGGAGGCTTGTTGGCAAGATACCAATATATTGATGCGAGATTTTAGAGGTAAAGAAATCGCTAGGCAGTTGATACGTTCGGTTGGGTCTGTATCAGCTAACATTGAGGAAGGATATGGACGAGGCTTTGGTAAAGAATACACTCACTTTTTGCGAATATCCAGAGGGTCTGCAAGGGAAAGTAAAGGCTGGTATAAAAAGTCTCAATTTTTATTGGATGAAAGTGTGATACAAGAAAGAGTAGCGTCATTAGATTATATTATTACGATGATTAATAGGACAATTCATACGCTGAAAAGTCGTAAATGAAATTGTTTATTTTGTTGTTTTATGGAATGATGTTTGTTTTTTCCTAACAGAGTAAAAAAACTATAGATGTCTACAAAGTACAAGTGAACCACAAACGTCCTCTCGTCCCAAGATCAAGAAACGAACCGAAAAACGTCCCTTCGTCCCAAGACCAAGAACTGAACCGCAAAACGTCCCCTCGTCCCAAAATCAAAAATATGAAAAAATACTTTCTACATTTGGCGTACAATGGTAGTCGTTATCGGGGATGGCAGCGACAGCCAAAGGTGATTAGTGTACAAGAGGTGTTGGAACAGACGCTGACCAAAATGTGTAAACAGCCGATTACTTGTTTTGGATGTGGAAGAACGGATGCAGAAGTCCATGCAAGCCAATATTTTTGTCATATTGAGGTGGAACAAGAATGGGATTTTGATCCTGTCTTTCGGCTCAATAAAATGTTGCCTCATGATATTGTGGTGTTTGAGATAATAGAGGCGGAGGCAGGTGCGCACGCTCGTTATGATGCAAATCAACGGACTTATCATTATTTTATACATGGTGATAAAGATCCTTTTCTTCAATCATTGAGTGCGTATTATGAGTTGCAATATTTAGATATGGAAAGGATGAAAGCGGCTTGTCAGTTGCTTTTGGAATATGAGGATTTTCGTTCTTTGTGTAAGACACCTGATAAACATAATCATACTTTGTGCGACTTGCGAAAGGTGGATTTGTGGGTGAGTGAAAATAAGGAGCGTTTATGCTTTCGTTTTACGGCTAATCGTTTTTTGAAAGGGATGATTCGATTGATGGTGGGGCGGTTGTTAGAGGTAGGGAAAACCAAAATTAGTGTGGAGGACTTTGCGAAGATTATTGAGAAGAAGGAGCCTGAACCTTTGCAAAAATCGGCTTATCCACAAGGCTTGTATTTGGCGAAGGTGGAGTATCCGTATTTGAGTTTGCCTACAGAAAGTTTGTTTGTTCCTATGTTGAATGAAGGATTACATTTTCAGACAGTTTGATTGAAGTTGCGACCTCAACGAATTAGCCCCGACTGAATTAAATTCTAATTTTTAATTTTAAAATTCTAAAACGGTTCATTTACTATCGGTGTGACCTCAATGAACTGATCCCGAATAGATTAAATCTTAAATTATAAAGCAGTCAGATTGTAAAACGTTCTGTCCTCAACGAACTAGCCCCGATAGGAGTGGTATAAATGCAATGCGTTGGCTGCCTAAAAATTGGCGCATTTATAAGAACGGATAGCGGGACTTTCCATTGCGACGAAGCTACCAAAGTTCGCTCCTAATAAAATTAAAAAATCCATAAAAAATATGAAAATAGGCTTTTTTCAATATGATATAAAAAGGCATGATATTAATGCTATTGGTATCCGCTTTTAAAATTAGTATACGAATATTGTAGGAACAGATTGCCTCTGTTCTCACGATTGAACCGTATCGCATTGATAAAGGATTGAAAATATTAGTTTCTAATGCGTATATCAACAATCTTTCCTATATAGACAAGAGGATTAAAGATTCTGTTTTTGATTTATTGGTCTTACCCGAATTATTTACGAGTAATTGGAGGGAGCAGAGATTATTTGTCATTCTTCTTCTTTTGGAGGAGACAAAACTGCTTGTTTACTTTTCAAAAAAAACCATCTAGCAAGTAGATGGTTTTCTTATTTTTATGTTGATTATTTTTTAATAAACTGTGACGTATAATTTTGGTCAGAAAATTGAAGATTCAAGTAATAAACTCCTTGATTCAGATCTGCCACATTGAGCTGGATGATTCCATCCGTTCCCTCTAAGTCAGACAATATTCTCACTATTTTTCCTGTTGAATCGTAAATCTTGATATTCACAGGAAAATCAATTTTACCATTCATTTTGACGGTAATTTCGTGGTGAGCAGGGTCGGGATACAGTTGGATGGACGTTTCAAAATCTTCTCTTAAAACAATCACAACATCGGAAACAATTTCAATTCCTCTAGAGTCTTTTTCTAAAAGACGATAGAAGCTTTTATTTGATTCAAATCCTACATCCAGGTAATCATATTGTTGTCTTGTACTGCTGTTTCCTGAGCAAGATAAGTCAGCTATGTCCTCAAATTGAAAACCATCGCTTGAGCGTTGAAGAATGAATCCAAGACAGTCTTCCTCACTTCCTGTTTCCCAGCTTAACAAGTTGCCATTTTTTTCTGCTTTCCCAGAAAAATCAATCATTTCAATAGAGGTGGTAACGCAACTGATTATGGCAGAACTTACACTTTTGCTACAGCTACTGTCTCCATCTGCAATTAATGTGAACGACAAAGAAGAATTGAAGGGAAAACCTGCGTAGGTTACTGTTCCTTCACTAGTGAAACTTTCACTGCTGCCATCAATATTGTTGACCAATAAGTAGGTAGAACCTTCGGCTCCTCCAAATGCAAGAGTTACAGTAAAAGTCTCTTGCTGTGGAAAACATTCAATATCAGCCGTTAATATAAGTTCGGAGCAATTCTCAGTACATTCGGAAGATTCTATTACTACAACAGTTTGGTATATTGGTGATACTGAATTTGCCGTAACTGGAAATACTTCGCTACCAGCTTCTAGATAATACTCAAAATCTTCTTGTTGTGCAGGTATTGTTGCCGAATAAACATTTCTTCCTACATTAGATGCAGCAATGTTTATCCAATCACTATCACCCAATTCACGGTATTTTAAAGTAGGAGTCTCAACACCCATACCTATAATATTTAGTTTTAGTGCTTCATTTTTACCAAGCTGAGTTCTTACAGGAAAAACTTTAATAAAAGCTTCACCTGTGTAAATCTGTGATGGGTTACTACCTCCATTCTCACCTGACTCACTAGTTTCTTCGTTATCTTCAGACTCGTCAGTTTGACTAGTTTCCTCTTCGGTCTCTTCCGTAACATTCTGCTGTTCACCTTCAAGATTGAAGGCTACTTCATCACCTTGAGAGTCCGTTACGATTATAAATAATTCACCATTTATCTCTTCGATCCAAACCTCGTCGAAATCATCTCCAAGCTGTGCAATATAGTCCTGTACGTTTTCGGGTAACTCACTAGGATCTACGTCTCCTTCTTCCCATGTCTCTTCCGTTACCTCTTCTGTTTCTTCCGTAACGCCTTGGATTTCACCATCAAGATTGAAGACTACTTCATCACCTTGGGAGTCTGTTACGATTATAAATAATTCACCATTTATCTCTTCGATCCAAACCTCGTCGAAATCATCTCCAAGCTGTGCAATATAGTCCTGTACGTTTTCGGGTAACTCACTAGTATCTATGTCTCCTTCTTCCCATGTATCTTCCGTTTCGCCTGTCTCTCCAGTTTCTTCTTCCTGATCCTCTAGTTCGTTTAGTTGAACCAACTGATGCCAGTTTAATACATTGTTGTGCATAATTTCACCTACATCGCATACATCAACCAAACGTTCGATGTCTAAGGTCATAAATTCTTCAAATTTAGAAGCCATTGCCGCACGATCTTCATCTTCTTTATAGCCACCAAATTCATCTTTCGCTCTGTATGATTGCCAGGTTTTTAACCAATACTTGAAACGCTCTTGGTTTCCAACACCAACCACACTAGACTGAAGTGCTTCAATATCACTTACAAAATCAGTATCACTTTCATCATATACATCCCCTATAATTGCACTCCCTACTGAATTAATGCCTTCGTCATGAGTGTCCCAGTCACAGATAATCGGAACCGCAGGTTCACCGCCTTTATCCATTGTACCCATGATGTCATTAATACCAGCGGCTACTTCAGATCCAAACCAACGGGTAGCCCAGTCTGTATAAACTTCATCAATCCAGGCGTTCTTATCTGAAGGAAAGGAAATGTCCACAGTTGTTCCTGTTGGACCATAGGCCCAAATTGCCTTTTTTAAGGAGTGTGTATTCATACTGATTCCTCGTGTTCTCCACCCTTTACCTATCAGACCGTTGCAGTCTTTTTCAAAAGCAGCTAGAGCATCATCATAAACACGGTGTACTTCTAATTGTGGTTGAATCAGTCCCCAATCTTCTTCAAGCCATGTTGCAGCCCATTTTACTCTGTCGGCAGAAAGTTCTTCCATGTTCTGAGCCTCATCCCATAAACAGTAAAACGGATTGTCCTTTGGCATTAGATCATCAAATTCTTCAGGATTATCTTCTGTACCAAGAATCCAACCAGCATGTCCTAATGTAAAAGGAACATTCATTTCATTGGCAGCTTCCATTGCTAGTGTAATGTCATCTCTCACAGCTTGTATTTGTGAGTTATTGATACCATAGGCACTCCATATTTCATAGGACCACAACCAGAAATAATCCAGATCATGGGTTTTCATAATACGGTCGAAAATAGCTTTATAAACAGCTTTTACATTGTCAGAAGACCCAGGATCACTAAGCCTGTCTTGTAATTCAACCGGCATACCTCTCACCCAATCTTGGTCAACTTCAGGACCTTCTGGTTCAATACCCAATGGAAGTTCAGTACCAATGGCAGTTTTAACACCAATGTCTTTGGCAAAACCAAATGCTTTATTGAACATCTCACCTTGTTTGTTGTACACCTCAACACTACTCGCAACGTCAGTAGGCATAGCAGTAGTACCGAATATATCTGATCCCCAAAAATCTCTTGGGAAAATATCAGCCGAACCAGCAAAGTAATTACCAGTATTCCACTCTACAGTTCCCCAAATTTCATAAGGACTGTGAGAATGTCTGTAATAAGAAGGGTAAGCCCAATTTATGGTTCCATCAGGGTTAATATCTTCAGGTAAACCAATCCAAACATTGGGTTCAGGTCCTTGACGCACGTCGTCTTCCCTTTCTTCTTCTAATGAATAGGTCGGATAATTGTGCAAACCAAAGAAGTTCATACCCATCTTAGCAAGCTGGTTCATGGCTACCATATATTCATCGGTACTCCACAAGTCCGGTCCTTGGAAGAAATCATGAAAAGGCAATAAACCAGCAATATCAAAACGTCTTGCACCTGCCTCGTCAAAACCCGTAAGTGACAATGGAATTTTTGCATCTGGAATCGCATCACCGGCAAAGTCAAAACCTACTCCAAGATGTTCAGCAAATCGGTAAGCAGCTATTAAGGTAGACTCTGAGTTGTTACCTGTAATAACAAGAATTGTTCTTCCGTTGTCGCTAACTGATTTGATAATAATACCACCAGGTGTAGTAGTTTGGTTAATTTGATTGCGTAGGCTATCCACCATAGCATTATCGTCATTTGCAACCAAAATTATATCTCCTGAAGAGGGTATACTTGTTTTTGTCTCTATAGGTAGTATTTGATCTGTACGCAGGTATATGTAACGTCTTACCTCTTTAGCAGCAAGTTTTTCAGCGTAACAACCCGATTCAGGGTAAATGATTACTTGAGAAAATCCTAATTTAAAATATACTAAGGTTAATAGAATTAGTACTAAATTTTTCATATACATATATTTTCAATGTGCTTTGTATGGAGCTTGGCGGAGTATGAACATTATCTTGTTACTACACACTTGGAGAGAACTTTTGTATTCTTGTGTGTCTTTTGTAGTAGAAAAAACTTTGTGTTCCTTTTGCATCTTTTTTGGGGAACTAACCAATATGAATTGGCTCTCCTAAAAACTTGGGCTTTTTGCCGATAGCGACATCCAAGACAACTTTGACTCTTGCTAGCTTTTCCCTAAGCAGAACTTTCCAGCCATATTTTTTACTCACATCCTTTGCATTGAAACCAACAGCGTTGATGTCTTGAAAATCGGCTATCAATAAAGCTCGTTCATTGTGCCAATCTTGGGAGATGACGGTAAAGGCATTCAGTCCAAAAACTTTTTTGGCTCGTACCACAGAATCCAATGTACGGAAGCCTGCGTAGTCTAAATAGATACGATTGGCAGGAACACCTGCTTTGATAAGATCTTCTTTCATTTGAGTAGGTTCATCATAGCCAACCTTTCGATTATCGCCACTCGCCAAGATATATTTGATTTTACCAGACTTATATAATTTAGCTGCTGCATTTATACGATAACGATAGTATAAGTTCTCTCGACCATTGGCTAAAATCTTGGTCGTTCCCAATAGTAATCCGACTTTATTGGAAGGAATATCTTGGATGGAAGAGAAAAGTTTTTGAGTATTTTTACTAGTAACATATTGGTCAAAAAGTAGGACGCTGATGATTCCAATTATACCAATAAGTAGTAACATTTTGAAGTTTTTGAGTAGCTTTTTGAACATAACATTTTAACGAAAAAAGGT
>JAHDBB010000177.1 GCA_020630635.1 Chitinophagales bacterium | reverse complement strand
TATTTTATTTTTGTAAAGGTCGCAAAGTTTTTTCATCAAATGAAACTCCATACCCAAAACTTTCTAAAATTTCTTTTCCTTCTTTGGAAAACAAAAAATCATAAAATGCTTGCGCTTGTTTCTGTTTAGTTGGAGGACTCTTTAATAAAACAACCCCTTGTTCAATAGGAGAGTAGTATTGACTAGAAACCTCTTGCCAATAACCTTTGGTCGTAAGATGAGGCGCATAAATGATCGCTTTAGTCGTAAAACCTACTTGTGCTGCTTGTGTGGTTACAAATTGATTGACTTGTGCGATATTTTCACCAAAAACCAACTTGTCCTTTACTTGTTCATAGATATTGAGCTTTTCTAAAACCTCTATCGCTGCGACACCATAAGGAGCCGTTTTAGGATTCGCCAACGCAATGTGTTTGAGAACCTTTTGAGTCAGCCAATTGATGGAAGGAGTAGATTCATCAAGGGTACTCCATAAAATCAAACGACCTGTGGCATATACTTTGGGCTTATTGAGCGTAAAACCATCCTTGTATAAATCCTTTGGATATTTCATATCCGCAGATACAAAAACATCAAAGGGCGCACCATTTTTGATTTGAGCATTTAACTTACCTGATGAACTTAAAATGACCTCACAAAGTATATCATTTTGCTGCATAAATGTTTGGGTAAGTGCTTCCATCGCAAATTGCATATTGGCTGCTGTTGCAATACGAATATTAGACGAAGAATCAGAATGACAATTGGGCAAAAACAAGAGTGAAAGAAGGAATAGACAAGAAAAGATAGTTTTAGACAAGTTCATTTTTTTGAAATATCAATAATCCATTGTAAAACACCTAAAAGCAAAGGAAGTTCATTGATTAAATAACGTTTTTCATCAAAGATAATTTCATTATCAACATACTTTAAAAATCGCCACTCTACTCCAGTCGTAGAACAACCATACAACGTTTTAACCTCATTTTTTTCCAACTCATTCAATTTTTTAGCCCCAATTAATTGAGCAGCACATTGAATGATTCCTTGTTCTAAGTTTTGTTTCTTTGCTTCTGTAATACAAAAAATAGGAGCCGTTATAAAATCTTGTACTCGACTAAATGAAAATATAAAATCACATTCACCTCTTAAGCCTGACTGCTCATCTACATCCAGATTCATCCCAGAGTAAATAGAAAAGTTGTGTTGATTTCTATCACTTATTTCCAAAAGAATTGGAGTGACCAATCTTTCAGAACGAGACTTTTCACTTCCAAAGCCCAGTTCTTTTCCTTTTCGCAAAGTTTCCAATAACCAAGTCGTTGGTTCTAAATGTTCAAAGTTAGAAAAAAGATTTTCAGCTTTAAATTGTATACCAAACTTTTGAGCAAGGTCTGTTGCAGTAAAATGACTATAAGCCATAGGAATTCATTTTAAAGTAATAATCAATAAAATTAACGTTTTTTTTCCATCAAAGAAATTTTTTACAACCATATTTTATATAAAATGATCCTTTTGTTTGATTTAATTTTTTGATTATGAGTGCTTTGTGATTTGAAAGTGTTTGAGGATTATCCATATTTTGAGCAAAATGTCTTTGTGATGGCTTCCAAACCCCTTTAGATTTGGAGTATCAAAATAAACAAAGACGAATCGCTAAAAATCAATTTTAATCATTTTATAAACCTTTTAAAAAATTTATTAATCATGAAAAAATTAAATCAAATTCGTATTTTATTTGGAATGTTTGTGGTATTTGCTTTGATGACGTATATGACTTCTTGTAGCAAAGTAGAAGTCGAAGAACTACCCAATTCGGTTGTAGAAGCGAGTCAAGTTTTAGTGCTTCCAGAAGTTGCTTACCACCTTCAAGAAAATACGACAGAGGAGGCATTACCTATGCACGAAGCGTATCAAAATTTGGATAATATAGAAACTACCGATGCAGCCAAAAGAGATGCTGAATTGATACTATTATTGGATTCTATCAATACAGATCCTTGTAGTTATTTTGACTTCTACGATTGTCATGCCAATTATAGCTGTTCATACTGCGTTTATTTGGCACAACACTGTTATTGGACACAATATTTCTACTGGTTTCATAATCCAACTAGCGAAAACTGTACAGCGATGGCAGAAGCCTATTGTAACTACTTGATTACACATCGTAATTGTTATGGTGGTGATCCTATTACAACAGAAGATTGTTATGGCGATTCGCCTTGTAACTAAAATAAAATGCAAATGGATTTATGACAGATGGGTAATCGAGTTTTCTCGGTTGCCCATTTTTATTTTTATTTTAGGAGAGAAGGGTTTAGAGCTTCGTCGTGATGGGGCTTCCCGCTATCCGCTCTTATAAATGCGCCAAGTTTTAGGCAGCCACCGCATTGCATTTATACCGCTACTATCGGGTCTATTTGGTGGAGGACACAACGCCTTATAAATGGAGGCAAAAAACGTAGAGTAATTTGATAACTTTCACCAAGAAAAGAATCAAAGTTATCAACTTTTCCGAATCACAAACGTTGTGACCAATCCAAAATAGCCCCGATAGAAGTGGTATTCGTGTATCAGCGTTGGCTTAGAAAAACGTTGGCAACACGAATAATAACGGATAGCGGGACTTTCTAGTAAGACGAAGCTATTTACCTCTCGCTCCAAAAAAAATCAAGAAAGAACCACATTAATAATTATTTAAGATTCAGCTTCATCCCAAAGATTTTTGACGTAATTGGCATAGATGGCTTCTTTACCTGTCCAACCTGTAAGGATAGAAGTACGTTGTAAATTTTCAGGGACCACCGAGTTTTTATAACCAGCGACTTGTACCGAAAAGACATTGACTTTGGGATTGACCAACTTACGATATTCCAATACCAACTTCAAGACATCAATGTATCTACTTTTAGTCGTAAAGTCTTTATAGTCATTTACATCTGTACCATAAAGTCCACCATGACCCGCTTGCATATCCGAGTAAATGAAAATGTTGTCGTACCAAACTTTTCCTTTCAAGGCTTGTGAGAAAAATAACCAGATACCATTTTCAGTAGATTGACCTTGTTTTTTACCTCGTTGATTCGTTCCTTCCAATTGATCTAAGATACCTGTTCTTCTCGACACAGGTTGGATGTCTAAACGATCTCCGAAAACACCTACATAACCTTCATCTGATTGCAAAGCCGTAATGATAGACGATAAGTTAGCGATAGTCGCAACCGTCATACTTCCATAAGTAGAAGGGACCGCTCCCCAAGCAGAACCAGAGTTGTCACACAAGCAAATGGTTTTACCCGAAAGTTTTGGGAAGTTAGCAACCGAAATATCTAAGCATTTATTCAATGATTTTAAGATGGCATCTTTGTGATACACATTGGCTTTTTTAATCTCTTTGTAAGCCGAATAATATCGAAATGGAAATTGCTTTCCTTTGATAACACCATTTTCTAATTGAGTCAAAACTTCATTGGCAAAGGCTTTGCTTCTTGCTTGTTTGGCGTTGAATGCGCCTTTGATTTTTTTGATTAAAGCATTATCATCTGACTGAAATATATTTCGTAAGTTACGCAATAATGCCATGTGTGGGATATAGGTCATTTCCCAGATTTGATCCCAACCATATTGGGCAGAGCGAAGATTTTCCCATGTTTTTTGGTCATCCTTCACTTCCACTTTACCTGTTTGCATCAACTCATCAATCAATTCATTATTGGCATGGCAAATGCGAACAATGTCGATCAATGATTTGCTTTTATACTTGTTGAGTTGGTAGCGAGAGAAGCCTTCCATTTTATCTTTCCAAATACGTTTGAGGACTGATGGCATATTTTTTTTAGAGCCATTCAAGAACATATATAACTCAAACTGATTGGTGATGTCGTCAGGTCTTCGGATAATATCTCGACCAATTTTACGTAGGTAATCGCCATGTAGTGCGCTAAAGGTTGCTCGGTCTTTATGCATACACGCTTTAACTAAAATCAAACTTGGATTCAAGCGCATAAAGTAGTCATGACGCAATTCTTTGGCTAAATCCAATGTCGCTTTGAAGTCAAAAGAAAGAGCTTCGTCAATAGCTGCATTGAATACATCTGTGGTCGTCTTGGTATCATGAAAAACGAATCGAAAGCCTTCTGGAAGCAACTTGTCGATATATTTTTCTGCATCTAAACCCTTGCGGTAGTAGGAGGGTTCGCCAAATATAGAGCTAGCAGCCACGATTTTCAAGGTATTCAAAGGATTCACCTCGTAGCTGATGCCGTTCATAAAGTTGGTGACTTGTTGGTCTTCAAATGCTCTGTATTGAACCGTTTCTTTTTTGATGAATTTTGAAAATCGTCCCATTGTTTTATTGGTTTTTTTTAGGGTTAAAGAAAACTTTAGAGAATGATAAAGTCGGGTTTAAATCTTTGATTAGTTGTTACACTAATCCCCTAACGAAGTACCCCGCCATTCCGCTTCTAAAGCTATATTTTTAGTTTATACTATTTGAAATAGGATGGATATAAAAACCTTAGAGAATAGTACGTTGGGTCTTTGGTTTCAATTCAATTGGAAGTTGACGAAGTAACCCAATAGACCGCTTCTAAAGCTAAATCTTTATAGTATATTTTTATGCCTTTTTAGATATAAATGAAAAATTTTAGAGAATAATGAAACGGGGTTCTAACTTTAAACGAAGTACCCCCGCAAGCCGCTTCTAAAATTTTATGTCTTTGGAGAAGAACAGATATTATCTATTCTTACGAATCTTTTATTTTGTCTCTTTTCTTAATTGTTCTCGCAAACGCATTAACAGCTTGCCCAAGCGATTAGTTCCCTTTCCATCTCCGCCGTCTCCCCAATAATCGTCATTTTCGGTGTGTTCGATGAGTTCTTTATCTTCGGTCTCTAATAAGAGTTTTTGTAAATCGGGATGTTGGGTAAACTTGGCTTGTAAGGCTTCATACATCACATTATCTCGCATATTGTCCCAATTTTTTCGCATCCGTACTTTTCGAGTTCTTCCCAACTCTGCTGCTTTCATCGGAGAAGGAGCTTTTCGGATTTTTTCTTCATGAGCCGTTCCAGCAAATTTTTGTGCTTGGAAATAATGCTCTGATGTTTTCCAAGTCTTCCTTTTTAGTTTGATAGGGTAGAGGGCAAAGTTGGAAAACTCTCCGTAGGGAGCATTTACCGAATAGAATTTTATGGACTCTTTTTTGTTCAAGGTGTTTGAGTTTTTATTGATACTGCAAAGTTAAAACCTTGCAACGCAATCTTTTTGCGTAGTGATATTTTTCTTTTAATTTTATAAAAATATTTCAGTTTTTAAGATGTTCAGACCATCCAAAATAGCCCCGATAGTAGTGGTATCCCCTTTGTAGAGCAAATTCATGAATTTGCTCTACAAAGGGGATGAGAACGGATAGCGGGACTTTCTGCTACGACGCAGCATCCCACTATTCGCTCCTAATCAACCTTCTTCTTCCAAGGCAATTCGTGATCAAAATCTCCTGCCATAATACAACCATAAGGCATTACCTCATCTACTACCTCACCTAAGCCAAATTCTTGGATTTGGGCACGGACACTTTGGGCATTTTTGTAAGCACTTGGTAATTCTGAAACGTCGATACGCTTAGAGTAAAATCTCACATCCAAATCTTTGGTCTCTTGTGTAAAAAGATGCTCTTTGGTAAAAGCTTCTTTCATTCGCTTGTGCTTGGTTCTACTCATATTTCGACCTGCACCGTGTGGAGCAAACCCTAAGTTGTTTTGAGTTGTTTGACCTTTGACAATTAACACAGGTTCCGCCATATTTAATGGAATGAGTCGCAAAGAGTTGTTTTCTGGGAGAAACTTGTCGTCTAAAGGAGTCGCTCCTTTGGCGTGGTAAAATAAATCACCCTCTTTGAAAACAAAATTGTGTTCATTCCAAAAACGGTTTTGAGGCGCAATGCCGACTTTTTCACAAGTTGCTTGATGGATTACTGTATGATTTTGTTTGGTCCATAAACGAATGGCTTGTAAGGCATCCCAGTAGTTTTGACCATCTTCCGTATCGAAAGGAATCCAAGCGTTTTTAGGTAAAGTATCCTTAGAAATTTGTTTTCTATATCGTTCTGCTATCTTCATTCCTTTTTTGAATAAAACAGCGCCAACACCTCTTGAACCATGATGTGTCACCATCATCGTATTGCCTGTATTTCGGCTTTTACCGACGAATAAGAAGTGGTTTCCATCGCCTTGTGTACCCAAGTAGTTTTGAGCTAAAGACAGCATCTTAGGCGTGTTTAAAAGTGGATTGGCTTTAAAGGCTTCCTCTACTTCTTGGGATAAGGTATAAGGTTCTCTTTCTGTATCGAATTTAGGACCAAAATGTGTGGAAGAATGCGCTGCATCTAAGACCTTTTTAGGATCAATTTTACCAAAATCTGTCAACATAACCGAACAGCAAATATCAGCACTGTGCATTCCTGGATGAATGGCATTCTTTGCTATAACCACCCCACCGACTGGGATCGTTCCTAAACCTCCAGATGGACAAGCATCAGGCATTACCACTCCATTGGTTAAAGTGGGTGTTTTCATCAAGACATCCATCGTTTTCAAAACGAACGCTATATTGTCTTCTTCTAACTCATTATCCGCTTTGATATTGATTTGATAAGGTGCTGGTTTGGAGTGTAATGGAATCATTGGAGGTGGTTGCATCTTATTTAAATAAGAGACTGCCTCTTTTGCTGTTGTTTGGGGTTGATTGATATATTCTAAAGCCACTCGAAACCATTTTCCAGGTTGGTATCCCCATTCTATCAAATTTTTTCCGTTAATCATTGGTTACTTATTTTATATTTGACTTCAAATTGATAATACAAAGATAAAATATAACTACGCAATATTTATGCGTAGGTGTAAAATGATTGAATTTTTCTTATCTTTGGGGTTTAAATGTTTTTTGAAATGGTAAGATATTTCTATTGGTATATATGATAGATGATGTATAAAAAAAAATACCTTGCTAAATCTTACGACTTAGCAAGGTATGAAAAATGACTTTCGTATTAAGAATTCTTTGTAAATTGAAAAGAAAAATTAGGGGTACAAAGAATTAGGGAAATAGTGGTTAATAATGTGAAATTTAATGTTTTGAGGATACAATAATTATTTCCTACTTTTTAATAAAAGTCATTTGCTGCTCATTGTTATTGATAGAAAGGAAATACGTACCTGGATTCAAATCAATAACGTCTAATGTTTGTTGAGTGCGAGGATCAAGGTAGTATTCTCTTACCAATTGACCGTTTACATCAAAAATAGCAACTTGCTCAATCTGTTCACCTTCTAAAATGAGCTTATCCGTAGTAGGGTTGGGATAGCAGTTGAGTTCTAATGTTTTAGAAGTCAAGTCATCTTTGAAAATTAGATGAGGAACCACTCTAGCTCCATTAGGAACTACATGAAATAAAATGGTTTCAGAAGGATGATTGGTATTGCCTTGAAGTACGCTCAATCGGAAGTAAACATGTTGACCTTCCAAATAACTAGGGACCATCCAAGGATGGGTTCCTTGAGTATAACCAGCCCAAGCAAAGTAGTACCAATCATTGGGGTCATTGTAGTTACCACCAGGTGTTAAGTATTCTAGCTTTATAGTTGAGATGTCATTGTGTATAACATTCCAGTCAAAATTATTGACTAAACCTACTTCTAACTCTGGAGTTGGATTATACTGAATACCATAAAAGAAATCTCCTGATAAGCTAGCATTCTCTGCCTGACGCAAAGAAGTACATATCATATGTTGGGCAAAGATGCTTTGGAAAGCAAAGAAAGAAAGGGCAAGGATTAAGTAAAATCTGTTTTTCATCTAAATAATATATTTGATTAAAGAATATACCACAAATATAAATCGCTTTATCTCTTAATTTAAATACATTTTTTGAGTTTTGTGCCTTGTTTTACTATATTATAGTTATGAAGTTTTATGTATAACATCCTGTTTTTTATTTTTTTATTACGTTTTTTTTGTTGAAATAGATCCTGTTTTTGTGACCAAAAAATATCTTTATAAGGCACAAAAAAAATAGTTTTTTTAATAAAAATGATGATTTTTTGTTTGAATGGGAACTATGTTTTTGCCGAAAGCTATTTTTAGTAATGAAGTCTTTAAAGTTTAATAAGCAATGTTTATAACAATAAATGTCTTTTTTATCCTTTTATAGTCTAAATGTACTTGTTTTTATATGTAGGTATGTTTATTGTCCTTTGTGTCAATGGATTACAGTAGTTTAATGATCTGATTGTCAGTAAGTTTTTAATTCTAATCACCACTTTTATGCACAATAGTAAACTTCTTCTACTTTTTAAATCATTAGATAAGCCAAAGTTGAAAAAACTAACTGACTTTTCTAAAAACCCCTATTTTAATACCAATGATAAAGTAAGTCTGCTTATCAAATATATAATTAAGTATGCGCCTGATTTTGAACACGACGCTTTATCTAAAGCCAAATGTTTCAAAAGTATCTTTCCCAAAGAAAAATTTAATGATTCTAAATTAAGAAAAGTAATGTCTCGTACTTTTAAATTGGTAGAACAGTTTATTTTATATCAAGAGATAGAACAAAAAGAACATTTACAAGAAGCTATTTTAACACAATATTACCGAGTTCATAATATAGATAGTCTTTTTGGGCAAAAAGCTAAGAGTTGGGAACAAAAAAATGAATCTTTGAGAATAGAAGAACAGTATTTTCAACAATACGAATTGGCTTACGAGCAATCTAATATATTAAGTAAACAAGTACTCAAAAAAATTAATAAACAAGATAAAATTGATTATTACAATAAACTATATGAGACTATTCAATCATTACAACACTTTTTCTTTTTTAGAATACTTTACTTATATAGTACCCTTCAAGTCTATGCATTTTCCATAAATATTGCTACTCCAAAGGAGGAGATACTGACTCTTATAGAACAAATTGATGAAAATATATTAAAAGAACATCCTTTTATCTTATTCTATTACAAGACTTTATTGATGCTTATTCACGAAGATAATGATGAACACTATCAACACTTACGGCAACTTTTAGGAAATTATAAATTTGAAGAGAAGGATAAGTTTTTCATCGTACAACTCTATAAAACCTTAGAACTATATTGTGTTCGTAAAATAAAAAGAGGAGAGGATGAGTATTACAAGGAATTATTTGAGTTGTATATGTATGAACTAGCACACAATCTGACCTTTATAGAAGGCGATTTTATGCCTGTCAAATATCGCAATATTGTAACGGCTGGTTTGAAAGTTAATCAGTTTGATAAAGTAACTGAATTTATTCAAACTTATTCGCATCAATTACCCAAAGAATTATCAGAAGATCTTTCTAATTACAGCATGTCATTGGTATATTTTTTCCAAAAAGAATATGAAAAGGCTCTTGAGTTTCTACATCAGGTCGATAACAAAGGTGATTTGATATTAAAGATCAATATTAAACGAACCTTGATAATGATTTACTATGAATTGGATGAGATTGATGCGTTGGACTCTAGTATGAATGCATTTAGAACAGGGATGTCAAGGGATGAACATGTGTCTAATCATCGAAAAACAAGTAATCAAAATTTTATCAATGTCCTTTATCGTCTTATCAATACACAACTCAATGATGTTGAAAAATTACGTAAGATAAAGGCAGAGTTGGAGACTGAAAAAATTATTGAAGAACGGGCTTGGTTATTAGAGAAGGTTAGTCAAAGAATTTTGGTTGAGCAGTCATGATTCTCTTCCTAAAGAATAAATTAAAGTATACTTTCTTTTAGGAGCGAAGGTTTTTTTGCTTCGTCGTTATGGAAAGTCCCGCTATCCGTTCCTATCACCCTTGTAGAGCAAATTCATGAATTTGCTCTACAAGGATGATACCACTACTATCGGGGCTATTTGGGAAAGGTCCCGACTTCTTAGTACCAGTAATAAAATAGAAATAACAAAAGGACACGCACTGTTAAAGTGGTGTCCTTTTTGTTGCCTTCCTAAACGAAAGGACTTCTTTCACTAAACCAAAAAATTTTATTGTTGCTTACTTTCCACCAGTTCTCTTAGAGTTTTTCTGATGGATGGCATTATTCTGTTGTTGCTCTTTTAAGTAACGTCCGTACTCTGTTGAACGCACTTGAAAGTAGTTGCCTCTAATACCTTTTGTTCCTGCAAAATAATAACTGAATGTTCCATTTAATCTCATGATAACGTTAATTTTAGGGTGAAAAAATGTTTAAAATCTATAAGCTTGATTTCTAATTACAGGGATATAGACTGTGTTTTTTATAGACGTAACACCTTTTCACTCAAAAAAAGTTTCCATAAGATTGATTTTTTTTTGAGCGTAATTTTCGCTTTCTAAAAGTGATTGATTATCAGTTGGTTAAGGGGATTAAGGTGTCCATGTGACAATAAATTTAGTGTTATAAAAACACCTTTTTAAGTGTCAGAAAAACACCGTTTTCTAGTGTCTAAATGACACTCAATTTAGTGTTGCGAAAACACCTTATAGTGGAAGCTCTAATTTTGAAATTTTAAATTCTAAAATGCCTCCATTACTATGGGTTGCGACCATTCAAAATAGCCTCGAATGGATTAAATTCTAATTTTTAAAGCAGTTCAGTTTGTGAAGCGTTTTTTCCCAACAAAAATAGCCCTGATAGGAGTGGTATGAATGCGAAAAAATGACATTTTTTTAAAAAATGTCATTTTTAGAGTATTCATAAGAACGGATAGCAGGACTTTCCATTGCGACGAAGCAATCAAAGTTCGCTCCTAAT
>JAHDBB010000176.1 GCA_020630635.1 Chitinophagales bacterium | reverse complement strand
CTATGTTTTAGGAGCGAAGGGTTTATTGCTTCGTCGTATTGGAAAGTCCTGCTATTCGTTCTTATTCGTATGGCTAGGTTTTGCTAAGCCAACGCTTCTATACGAATACCACTGCTATCAGGGCTAGATCGTTGAGGCAGCAACTTCTTAGTACCAGTCACTTGTCTTAACTCGAATCTTTTAAGAATTGAGAGAATTAACAGAATTTCCACTCCACGTTTATCACCAGCCACTCATCACCTATCACTAAAATTTTCTGCTTCTTCCTCACATCCAATCAAACGATACAAATCGACCAATTCCCGTTCTACCAAGCCCATTTTAGGTACAACTTCCAATGCCTTCAAAAAAGCCACTTCTGCCTGATTGTATAACTTATCACTCTGATACAACTTACCCAACAAACGATACGGTTCCAACCAATCGGGTTCTAAGTCTATCGCCTGATACAACAAAGGCAATGCTTTGGAATAATACCCTTTATTGGCATAAGCCAGTGCAACATTGTAATGTACCAAAGCCGTCAGTTGTCGTCGATTCAAGCCTTCAAACAATAAGCCCTTCCCTACTTGCGATTCTTCTAGCTTCAACAAATCCCAATAATGCTTTGGACTCCGAATTCTCCCTTCAGTTGTCTCCCAATACAACTTATTTTTTCCATCGTCCCATTGAATAAACAAATGATTGGGCATATATACAACGGAAAGTGGTAAATCAAAATGATCTGCTATCGTCAAATACAAAATACTGATAATATCACAGTCAAATATTTTGTATCGCAAACACATGCTAAAACTGCTGTGATAGCTCAATAAGTCTTGGTTGTAGGGAACAATATGTTCATGGATGATTCTTAATATACGAGTGGCTTCTTTTTTAGTATAAGACTTTTTCAAGTGAAATTTTCCTTCTAAGTCTTCTAAAAGTTGATTGATAAAAGCATATTCGGCTGTTTCGGCTTTAAAACCTAGTTGTTCTTCTATCTCTAATATCTGAAAACCTGTATAACAGGTCGTATCTACTAATTGAAAGAAGGCGGCTGGATAGGAAATCTCTGTGTTGGTGAGTGGAAAAATTTTGGGGCTTTCTATGGGTTTTTCTTTACATCCCACAACCCCCAAAAGGAAGTAAAAAGAAATTAGTAAAAATATTTTGACTCTGTTTTGCAAAGAAGTTTTATTTTATATTCGTCGATATGAATTTAATAAAGAATGGAACCAATGAAATCTATCCTTATACTTTGTTTTTTAATTCTATTTTCCTACCGTCTAAATCTTTGATAATGGCGACATAGCCCCATTCATATTGTTGGGGTTCACTTACGATCTCGACTTCGTTGTTTTTTAGGTTGTTGATGAGTTGGTCTAAGTCTGAAACGGTGAAACCTAAGCGTAAAGTGTGGTCGGCTTGGGTTTGATTTTTCATCAAAGGATATATTTCAAAGATTATTTCGTTGATTTGGGTGGTGTAATGGTAAGGTCCTTTACCATGTCGGTGGTAATCAAATTGTAAACCTAACTTTTCGTAAAATTGGGCGAGTGCTTTGGGGTTGGGCGTTCTTATGACGAGTAGATTGATTTTCATTTTTGAAATGGGATGTTCTTCTTATGATTTTTGCTGCGAATATACGAATGCAGTTCCGTTTGTGAAAGGTTGAAACCATGAAAAATAGCCCCGATAGTAGTGGTATTCGTGTCTGAAGGGTTGGCTTAGAAAAACGTTGGCGACACGAATGAGAACGGATAGCGGGACTTTCCAACACGACGAAGCATTTAACCCTTCGCTCCTAAAATAAAGCCATCTCCAAAATACTGTTTATTGTTGGAACGTGGTCTAGTGTCAAACCACTTTCGGGATTTATTCTTAAAAAATGATCGTCAAAACCTTCTATTGCCATATCATCTAAGATCACAAAACCTTTTACTTCTCGTCTTTCCAAATACTCTTGAATTTCCATTGAGCGATTTTCAAACCCTAAGTCAATGGTTGCACCTCTGGGCATTTGGCTCACTCCATTTTCTTCAAAAATCTGACACTGTTTTTCAACGCTAAATACCGTTCTCCAAGAAGATGTGAGTATGATTTTGACATTGTTTGACTCCAAAATATTATTGAGGGCAATGACGCTATTTTTTGAAAAGGGATATAGTTTGCCTGCGGTTCCTTCTTCCTTTATTAAAGAATTGGAGGTCATTACGCCGTCTATGTCCAAAAATAATAGCTTCATCTTTTTTTAATTTTAGGAAACCTCCCTTTTTGCTAGGTAAAAATCCTCCATTTCTCGCATCTTTTGAGCTTCTTCGTGGCTCTTGTCTTTGTAACCCAACAAATGTAAAACACCATGCACTAATACTCGATGTAATTCTGTGTAAAAATCAATATTCATATTTTGGGCATTTTCTTTGATGCGGTCTATACTGACAAAAATATCACTTTCTATCCAATTTTCTTCTTCTGAATTGTCGAAAGTGATGATGTCGGTATAGGTATCATGTTGGAGATACTCCATATTGATTTTGTGAAGATATTTATCTGTACAAAAAATATAGTTGATATGATCTAATTGATGGTTTTCGGCTTTTATTACTGACCTTAACCACACCTCCACCCTATCTTGATTTTGTAACTTAAAAATAAGTGGTGGTTCTATATGAAATAAGATAAGTCCTTGTTGTTCTGTCATTTGGCTTAAAAGTAAAAAGCCCTGCTAGCCGCTTGGGCTGGCAGGACTCAGTCTAATCATCCTATGTTAAAGATCTGTGTACACAGTCTTTAGAGGAATCAATATTTAAACTCAATAGATACTTTCCGTCCGTCATCCATATAATCCAACTTATCAGCTAATGCTTTCATCAGATAAACGCCACGTCCGTTGGGCTTATCTAAGCGTTGAAGTCTTGTAGGGTCAGGAACAGAATGGGGATTGAACCCGTTTCCTTCGTCGGAAACTGTAAATCTGAGTGTATCTTCATTAGAAGAAAAACAAACCTTAACCATTTTATTGGGTTGCAAGCGATTACCGTGAATAATTCCGTTATTTACGGCTTCTGTCAGCACCAAGAGGATGTCGTGATACAGTGTTTGATCAAACTGGCAATTGCATTGACAACGTTGAATAAATGGTTCGATTTGCTCTACACTTCCTGGGGTTGAATCCAGTGAAATAGATAACTCTTTAGTAATGTACATAATAGTCCAGTATTATAGTAGGCAAAGAATCATAACTGCATACTACAATAAATTTGCCAAAAAGTCAATTTTTGGATTAAAAACTAATAGATTTAAAGTATTTTTCTACTAATTGCTTGTAATATGGCCGTAACTCAGGGGATACGGTCTTGTAAAGTTCTACTTCTGATTCTCGCTTTTTGAGATATTCAGTAATTTCTGGTGGAATATTTTTGACTCGTTCTTGAGCTGTTTCCCCTTGTCGTTTTTCCTCTTGTCCTCTCTGTCTTTCAGCTTCTTCGGCTTCTAACAAGCGACTCATAATATCCTTTTGACGTTGGATCAATTCTTGAGTGATTCGTTTATTGACAATATCCGCTTCGGTCTTTTCCATTTCTTCCATCAATTTTTCCAAATCTCCTAAATCACCTTGTCCGTCTTTTGCATTTTCTTTATTGAATTTTCTTAAAGCATCTCTAATGGCAGCTTGCTTTTTGGCGGTTTCAGCCAATTGTTTGCTCATACCGTTTTTGCCGTTTTTACCGCCTTCTTTTCCACTTTGACCTTCTTTACCTCCCCCTGGTTTACTCCCCATCTGTTCCATCATCTTAGCCAACTGTTCATTGAGTTGTTGTTGCATCTTTTTCATGCCACTCAAACCACTACCAGAACCGCCTGGTTTGTTACAGTTTCCACTACCTGGCATACTGCTCGCCATCTGTTGTTGCATCTGTTGCATAGATTCACTTAACATCAATGCGAGGTTGTTTACACTCGTCATTATGTACTGTTGGTTGACACTAGCAGGTTGCACTTTTCTGTCTTCCAGTTTTTCAATTCCATCTTCAAAGTTTTCATCAATGACGCTTAACTCTTTCAATACAAATGGTTCGATCTGGGCGGATCTTTTACTCAATGCCAAAACACTATCTTCAATGATTTGGAAATCGTCTTTTAGTTTATATTGTTGTTGAACCAAATCAACATACGTTGGATTATTAACAGTCGTTCCTGCAATCTCATCAATCACTCTTTCTTGGTCGAAAGACATATCAATGAGATTTTCTAAGAGTTGTCGAATGGCTTGTAAATCCTCCCCTTGTTGTTCTTGTTGCATTTCAGACATTTGCTGCTGCATCTGTTGAGCCATTTGACGCATTTGTTCAGAAGCTTGTTGTTGTTTTTGACTTGCTTTCTGGTTTTGTTGTTGCTCCATCTGCTCTTGGCTCTCTTGCATCTGTTCTTCGGCTTGTTCTGACATTTCCTGTTGTTCTTCCATGCCTTCAGAATCTTTGTTGAGTTCTTCTTGCATTTCAGAAATTTTTTCCAAATCTTCTTTGACTTTCTCAAATTCTTCTTGAATGTCTTCTTGCTTTTTTTGTTCATCACTCAAATCGCCTGACTCGTTTTTCTCTGTATCTTCGGCTAATTCTTCCTCTTTGTCTGCCAATTCTTCCAACTTATCCGCTGTTTCTTGCATTTTTTGTTCAAGTTCCATTTCTTTAAACAACTCCATCATACGATCTAGTTCCCTTTCGAGTTGTTCATTGTTCATTTCCATGTCTTCCAGTTCATCCATCATTTCCTCATTGTTCATTTCATCCATCATCTCCTCTAATTTTTCGAGCATTTCTTTCATTTCGTCTGATAACAACTCATCCATTAACTCTTGGAGTTTTTCTTTCTTCTCTTCAATGTTTTCAGAAAAATCTTTGAATTCTTCCTCTTGTTTGTTGTTTTCCTCGAATTTATTTTGAACGTTTTCTACATTTTCTTGTAGGTTCTTTTGTTTTTCTAATAACTTTTCTATTTGCTTGCGATCCTCCCAGTTCAATTCTTTTTTCTCAATCATTTTCTCTTGTAAAGCCTTCACTTCTTTTCTCAATTCTTTGGCTTCTGTCAAACTCTCTTGTAGATCGTCTTTGAACTCTTCTTTGCCTTGATCTGCCAAGTCCTCTAATTCTTCTAGCGTAGGTAACTCGTAAGTCATGGTATTGGAACGACTCACTTTGCTACCTTTGATGCCGTCATTATCCCAAACTTCAAAGAAATAAGTCAGTTTATCACCTGGACTTAGTTCTAACTCATGTAAATCCCAAGTATAGGTATAACGAGAGGCTTTTTTCATACTTCCTTTTTCAATAGGAATCGTCTTATCAATCGTATTTTTGCCTCTTACACTATAGACAAAATTAATGGCTTTGATACCATAATCATCGGATGCATCGCCTAAGAAATAAAGTAACTTATTATCAGTACTATCGTTGAATTGTTGGGCTGAAATTTCGGGGTAAAGGTCTGGAATGGTTGAAATAGTGTAGCCAATAGAATCAGCATTCGGGACTTTTTCACTAGAGACGTAAATCATATAAGGCGTATCTTTATACAATCGTCTTTCATAAGTATGATAGTCCTTTCCTGTTCGTTGAGTGCTAACCAAACTATCTTCTCGCCCAAATTTCATAGCGACTTTATCAGCATTTTCAGAATCAAAACTCCAACTTACTTTGGTTCCAGCAGGTAAGACCATATCACCTGTATTATTCAGGAGTTCGTCTTTTTTTCCTGTATAAGCAGGATAATCTATTTCGGCTGTAAAGCTGGTAATAGCTGGCTTAGGAATTACTTCAAGGGTGTATTTTTTGGATTTGAAACCGCCTGACTCCGCATAAAACTCTAAGGTTTTTTGGAGTTTGTTGAATTTATAATTGAAAGTCCCTGTTCCTGTCTCTGTTGCTCTGTAAGGAAAATCATTGACGAATACATTGACTTCATTGGGTAAAATATCCCCTTCTGCTTCTATATCCACCGTAAAATCTTCATATTGAATGACCTCTAAATTATCGGTGGTGACATTGAGGGTAAAAGGAGCATCGGGTGCAAAATCTTCATTTACTTTTATCAATCGCTCGGTAGAGTCCTTGATCATACTGGGTCGCAAAAATAGAATACAAGCCAATATAGATAGAGGCACTAAGGCATATTTGAGGTATTGTTTATTTTTGGATAAGTCAATGGCTGAACGAAAACGGACCACCTTGATATTTTCTATCTTTTGGTCGATACTTGCTTCTATCAATTCCTTACTATACGCAGATTGGTCGCTTTGAGACTTTAGTTGTAAGACATTGAGTAATTTGTCTTTGACTCCTGTGAAGTGGGTTCCGATGATTTCGGAGGCTTGTTCATGGGAAATGACTCGTCCTAGCTTGAAGTAGTTGAGTAAGGGAAGCAGTACCCAAAAACCAAAGGCTAATACGGCAACGCTTAGGAAACTGAAAGATAGTATCTTCCTAACTTCTTGGGAAAAATACATGTAGTATTCTAAGACGCTAATAAAGAGAAAGTAAGCTAAAACTAAACCAACTGTATAGAGTGTGCCTCTAATGAGTTTGTTGAGGTAATATTTGCGGATAAAACGATCTAATCGACTGATTAGGAGTTGATAATTGCTTTTGGCAGCCATTTTGATTTTTTGATTCTATTTTACGGAATTGAAAGCATAAAAATAACCTATTCATGAGGTCATTTGGGCGGTTTAACATTAATTAACGTGCTTTTTGCTTTTTGGGGTTGTTTGTTAATTTTTAAGATCCATCGTTTAACATTCTGTTGTTGCGGTTCTGTTTGTGGTTCTGCTGTGGTTTTGAGAAAATTCGTGAATTTTCTTTACTTTTTTTACTGGTGTGTGTTTTTCTTTTTGGAGCGAAGGGTTGGATGCTTCGTCGTGTCGGAAAGTCCCGCTATACGCTATTATGGCTGTGGCTTGGCTTCTTGCTAGGCAGGACAGCCATAGCCGCTGCTATCGGGGCTATTTTGGTTTTGGACACAACGTTTGATTGTGTTTTTTGTCTCTTGTGGGCTTCATCCTAAAGAATGAAGCAAAACAATTTTGTTTTTTAAAAAATGAGCTATTTATTTTGTCGAAAAATGATGGATGTTGAGCTGGCACTAAGAAGTACTGTCCTTAACGATCTAGACCTGATAGTAGTGGGATCACCAAACAGCATTGGCTAAAGGATTCGGGGAGCTTGGTGATCAGAACGGATAGCAGGGAGACCCATTGCGACAACGAACTTTACTAGTCTCTCCTAAAAAAACTTATTTTGAGAGCTAAATGTTACACTTTCTCCTTATTATTGACCTTATTTTTGCGTAAAGATACGCTTATCACCAACTTTTTCCTATGAATATCAACAATATAGCACCTACAAGGGTTTATTTGGTCGGCTTTATGGCAAGCGGCAAAACGACTTTGGGCAAAAAACTCGCCAATCGTCTAAAATATGAATTTGTAGACTTAGATGAAAAAATTGAGGAAGAGGCTGGTCGAAGTATTTCGGATATTTTTAATATAGAAGGAGAAGCAACTTTTCGACAACTGGAAGCCAATACTTTGCGTAAAACGATTGATTTATCTAAAAGTGTCATTGCTACGGGTGGTGGAACCCCTTGTTATCACGATAATATGACTTGGATTAAGGAAAATGGCAAAAGTATCTATCTTTTCTTGTCTCCTGATCGCTTGTTGGGAAGGCTCCGAACTCAAAAGGCACATCGTCCGATGATTGCAGATTTGGAGGATGAGGAATTAAAAGAGTTTATTCAACAATTGTTGGAAAAACGAGAGCCTATTTATCAAACAGCTCATTTTATCGTAGATGTCGATCAAAGAATTTCGGAAACCGTACAAGACATGACAAGAATCTTCATATAACATATACTATAACTTACTATATTTTATTTTAAAAAAATGTTTTTTTTTCCTATCTTTAGGCTTAAAGTTGTAGTATTTAATTTTATTAAATGTAATACATGTAACTTCCTTTCAACTATTCCTAAAAATGTAAAATATGAATACCAGTACTAAAACTCAAAATTTACCACCTTTGGTTCCTGGTAAATTTTTATTGGGTAATGCCATTGAAATGGGTAAAGACCCTTTATCTTTCATTTATCAATCTTATGTCAAGTATGGTTCAGTCTTTCGTGTCAAAGCCTTGAATCGCAAAATGACTATCTTAGCAGGTCCAGAACTCGAAAAATTTATGAAGAAAGGCGACCAAAAGGTCTGTCCTGCCAAAGAGTATAGTGACTTTACCAATGCTTTGGCTGATTCTGAAAAAAGTATTTTGTCAATGACAGGCAAAGAACACTTGCAATTGCGTGGTATTCTGACTCCTGGTTTTAGTCCTATGATTATCCTCAATAATCGAGCAGAAATTATAGAGGCTGTTTGTGATCAAGTTCGTAAAAAAATACAAGAAGGCAATCCTGTAAAGGTGATTGGTCTTGCACAACGTTTGGTTTCTGAATCATTGGCTTTTATGCTGACAGGTGAAAGACTTCCTGATATTCATGACCAGATGGCTTATCTCTTTCGAGAGGCTTTGAAAATGTATATGTCCAAGACTACTCCAACTATCTTTAGACACAACCCTTCTTATAAAAGTGCTCGTAAAGATGTCCTAGAGTTTATGAATAGGTTGAATGATCAAAAATGGGAAGAATACCAAAATGGTGCTGGTGATGAAACAGATTTGATGTTTCGCTTGTATGAAGGTCTCAAAAAATATCCAGACCTTTTGAAAGATGATGAAATAGCCATGAATGCGTTGATTCCTTTTACAGGTGGTTTGGATACCGTTGCCAACACGACTGCTTTTTTACTTTATTACTTGCTCAATGATTCTAGTCTACTAGACCCAATCAAAAAAGAAGCTGCCCATATTGTAGATGTCACCCAAGAGTTGGGCTTGCGAGAATTGAAAGCACAAGAGACCCTTTTCTGTCTGCAAATGGAAATCTTGCGTTTACATCCTATTGCTGGATTAATTAAACGAATAGCAGAAACTGATTTTGAGTTTGGTGGATATACCATACCCAAAGGAACTGAATTAATTTTGGGTACTTCTTGTACACACAAGATGGAAGAATTTTTCCCCAATCCTGAAAAACTAGATATTGATCGTCACAAACCTCCTAGAAATGAGTATCGCCAAAGAGCTTTTGCTCCTTATGGTTTGGGTGCACACAAATGCATTGGTAACCGTATTTCAGAAGTCACCATTATGTTTATTGTCGCTGCTTTAGTGGACAATTTTGAGATGGAGATCGTTCCTAAAGATTGGAAATTAAAAGTCCGTCAGATTCCAACTTTGTGTCCGACTGATGACTTTGAGATAAAGTTTACAGAAAAAACGAAAAACAAACAATCTCTGAAGTTGAAGCACGATGAAACAATTTAATATTTTACTCTTACTATTTGGATTATTCATTTATGCTTGTTCTAAAGATGATCCTGATGATATGGACGATGACATTATTGTTATCAATGATATGGATACCATGATGATGAATGATACTATAATCAATGATACTGATACGATCATTACTGTTATTGATAGCTTCGCAACTGTTGTGTTAACTATTACTGATATTGAAACATTGGAAGGAAAAATGAATATCGGCTTTTATGATAATGAAGAAAGCTGGGATCTAGACATTGCCAG
Organism: Chitinophagales bacterium; assembly: GCA_020630635.1. Taxonomy (GTDB): domain Bacteria; phylum Bacteroidota; class Bacteroidia; order Chitinophagales; family UBA2359; genus JAHDBB01. Next base: position 1,138 of record JAHDBB010000176.1, on the reverse strand, counting down.
CCGTATAACAGAACATGAATATGCCTTTGCTCTTCCTGAAGTAACAGAAAACACCCTGTCGATTGTTTTTGATAGTCTTACTCCTGGCTTTTACGCATTTTCCATTTATCAAGACCTTAATGAAGATGGAGAAATGGAGGTATTGAGTGATGCCCTTCCTTTGCCCCAAGAACCTTATGGTTTTTCCAACAATTTTGTACCTACTTTGAGCGCACCCAATTTTTCTGACTGCTATTTTCCTGTCAATTACTTTGATAGCATCTTGGTTGAAATCAATTTGGTCATTCCTTAGTCTGTCATAAAACTTTTGGTTACAATCAAATTGACCCAATTATCTTCGCTGACTCCCATCAAAACAAAACCATATTCTTTGTTGGGTTCTAAAGGCAAGACGGGTCCAGGACGAGTGACATTTAAGACGACATTGTCAGTATTGTAAAACTGAAAATAGGAGTCTGTGGTATAGGTTGCTGACAAGGCATCTCCTCGTTCATCGCTGATGACTTGATAATAGATGATGTTGTCAGTTGTGCTTCCATCCGTCCAACTAAAGATGGGTTCTAAAGGGTTGGTTTGATCTATGGTACAAAGTGCAGGATTATAAACACTAGGTTTTTCGTTGTATTGGATGCGAACCGCTTTACAATACCATAAGGTATCATTGGACAGATAAGAGACTCTTGCCCATACATCTTGTGAAGGTTGGGGTAAGAAAAATCTTTTCATAAATCCATTGAATAAGGGTTCTTGTGGCACTTCTTTTTCTATAAACGCAGATAAGTCTAAAGGATCATCATTGATGCTTGCTGTTTCATAATATTTGAAATTGGTAGAATAAGGTTTGGGATAAAAGAACATGCTCAAAGGGGCTTCTGCATCATCCAAAAATCCAACTTGTCCTCCTGCTGCACAAGCAATCAATTCATTAAAAGTTGTCCATTCTTCATTGCTGTCAATATAGGCTTGTAAGCTGTCTTCTGGTACATCTGCATCTTTGTTACAAGCACTTATAATCACTAAAAAAAGGCTTAACAGAAAAGTATATTTTTGCATAAGTTTAGTTTAGAAATTTTGATTCTTTCTTATCTTTTTTTTGGAGCGAACGGATAGAAGCTTCGTTGTACTGGAAAGTCCCGCT
>JAHDBB010000175.1 GCA_020630635.1 Chitinophagales bacterium | reverse complement strand
TTGGTTGAGGTCTATACTTCTTGGCATCAGAAGTTGTGACGAAGGGACGAATGTGACGTGAGGGGACGATTGATGATTCATTAATCGAAAACTCATCACAAAAGAACTAAACTGTAGTCTCGTTTCCAACCAAGAAAAGAACCGAAACGTCCCCTCGTCCCCAAAGCAAGAAAAGAACCGAAACGTCCCCTCGTCCCAAAAGCACGTAATGAACAGTAAGTAATCAACAAAAAAACAAACAATGGCAAAACTACCAATTACTATATTAGCATTGGCTTCGGAGTTTAAAGGAGAAGCCTTTTTTCACGCTTGTAAAAAAAGCAAGGTTAAAGTATTCTTAGTTGCAGGCAATGATTTAAGGGGTGAACCTTGGCCCAAAGATTGTATCGAAGAGATTTTTTATGTCGAACAATTTGGAGACCGCCAAGCGTGGAAGATGGAAGATGTAAAGGCGGGACTTGCTCACTTTTTACGTTCCAACAAGATTGACCGCATCGTTGCATTAGATGATTTTGATGTTGAGAAAGCCGCCCATCTACGAGAGCATTTTCGCATACCTGGTATGGGAGAAACAACCCAACGACATTTTAGAGATAAACTAGCAATGCGTATGAAGGCACAGGAAGCAGGTATTCCGATTCCTGCGTTTAGTGCTTTGTTTAATGATGAAGATGTTGTGAAGTATACAGAGACAGTGGAGGCTCCTTGGGTCGTCAAACCTCGCTCGGCTGCTACTGCTAAGGGTATCCAAAAAGTCCACAATGCAGAGGAACTTTGGCAACATCTACACAGCTTAGGCGATGAACGCCATGAGTATTTGATCGAACAGTTCAAACCAGGAACGGTTTATCATGTAGATGGTTTATCGTTTAATAACCAAGTTATTTTTGCTCGAAGTTCTGAATATTTAGCGACTCCGTTGGATGTCTCAAAAGGTGGTATTTTTAGGACGGCTATCTTGCCTTTCGATGGGAAAGAAGATAAAGCACTCTTGCGACTCAATAAAAAAGTACAAAAGGCTTTTGGATTAAAAGAAGGAGCTTCTCACACCGAGTTTATTCGATGCAATGATGATGGAAAATTCTACTTTTTAGAGACCGCATCAAGGGTCGGAGGAGCGCATATTGCCGAAGTCGTTGAGTTCTCATCTGGTGTCAATCTATGGGGAGAATGGGCAAAAATGGAGGCGGCATCTATCAGAGAAGAGGAATATAAATTACCCAAAGTCAAAAATGTATATGCTGGCTCTATTATGTCGCTTTGCAAGTATGAAAAGCCTGACTATGGTAGCTTTGCAGCGAAAGAAATCTGTTTTCATTTGGATAAACCTTACCATGTTGGATTGATCTTAAAATCTCGAAAAAGAGAAAAAGTCCTTGAATTACTCGACCAATATGCTGTTCAGGTAGCGAATGATTTTCATGTGTCAGGTGGATAGGACGTAGTGACGAGTGGTTGGTAACAAGTGACTTGCTCACACTAAGTTTTTTGATTAACGAATAAACAATATCAAGATTGTGTCCTTAACCAACTAGCCCCGATAGTAGTGGTATCGCCCTTGTAGAGCAAATTCACGAATTTGCTCTACAAGGGCGATAATAACGGATAGCGGGACTTTCCGTAGCGATGAAAAACTATCCTTTCGCTCCTAAAAAATCAAAAATCCAACAGAAACTTAACAAAAATTTAACTCCTTTTTACCCATCAAAAACTCTTATTATTTCATAAATTAAAATTTGGTATAAGAATTGTATTTGTACAGATAAAGTCGTATTTTAGTAGTAGCGAATTACCAAATTTTAACTAGAAAATGTTACAAAAACTCCAAGTCCAAAACTACGCCATTATAGATCAAGTGGTGGTTAATTTTTCAGATAAATTGACCATTATTACAGGGGAAACAGGGGCAGGAAAGTCCATCTTATTGGGGGCTTTATCCCTTATCTTAGGCAATCGAGCGACCAATAATGTCTTTCGCAATCCTGATAAAAAGTGTATCATTGAAGGGTGCTTTGATATTCGTGAGCGAAATCTACAAGCCTTTTTTGAACAATACAATTTGGATTATGAAAATGAAACCATTATTCGCCGAGAAATCACTCCGTCAGGTAAATCCCGTACCTTTATCAACGATACACCTGTTACCCTTTCCATTCTCAATCAATTAGCCGAGCAATTAATCAACCTACATGCTCAACATCAAAATCTGTATCTTAACAATAAAGGGTATCAGCTCCAAATTATTGATGGAGTCGCAGAACAGTTGAAAGAGGTCGATAAGTATCGAAAAGATTTTAATAGTTATGTGGAGAAGATCAAAAAACTCCAAAATCTCAAAGCTCAAAATCAACAGTTGCTCAAAGAATTGGATTATATCAATTTTCAATTAGAAGAACTGGAAAATGCCGCATTGGAAGATCCTAATGAACAAATTGCTTTGGAAACAGAATTGAAACAGTTAGAAAATGCCGAGTTTATTCAAGCCAATTTGAGGGATAGTGCTGCTTTGTTGGGAAATGAGGAAAGTTCGTTGGTGCAATATCTAGAAGTAGTCGAAAAAAACCTGAATAAAATTGCTGAATTTGGAAAGGAGTATGAACAACTGAACGACCGATTTAAAAGTGTCGCTATTGAGGTGAACGATATTTATGGAGAGTTGCAACACCTGTCAGATAGTGTGGAACACAATCCAGAAAGAACCCATTGGGTACAGGATCGACTGAATATGATCTTGCGTTTACAAAACAAACATCAATTAGATTCTATCGCTGAATTACAAGCACTTTACTTGAATCTGTCGGATCGTAAGGCAATGGTTAATACACAAGAAAAGGACATCGAGGTGTTGGCGCAACAATGCGATAAGTTGCAAGTGAAGTTGATGAAACAGGCTAAGAAAATTTCTAAAAAAAGACAAAAAGCAATTCCTATTTTAGAAGGGCAAATCAATAAAATGCTCAAGCAAATGGAGATGAAAGAAGCTCGTATTGAGATTGCTTTGGAAGTCAATGAGAAATTGAGTGTGGATGGATTGGACGAAGTGGCATTTTTATTTGCTGCCAATCGAGGAAGCCAAGCAGTTCCATTAAAGAAAGTGGCTTCTGGTGGAGAATTGTCTCGTTTGATGTTGGCGATTCAGTCTTTGTTGGCGAGTACCACACACTTACCTACCTTGATTTTTGATGAAATAGATACAGGGATTTCTGGAGAAGTAGCCATTAAAGTAGGAAAACTTTTAAAACGTTTATCCAAGAATCACCAGTTGATTTGTATCACCCATTTACCGCAGATTGCCTCTATCGGCGATACACATTATAAGATTTACAAAGAACATACTGGAACTAAAACGATCTCACAAATTGAACGTTTGGATAATGAAACGAGGGTGGAAGAAATCGGAACGATTTTGAGTGGTGCGCCGCCAAGTGAGGAAGCCAAAGCCAATGCTCGTCACTTGATGGAAATGATGAAAGAGGGATGATTTTTTAATGGTGAATTGTGCATGCTCAATTATAAATGTAATGCGCTTCAAGTGTGTTTTTATTAGGAGCGAAAGGAAGTTGCTTCGTCGCAATGGCAAGTCCCGCTATCCGTTCTTATAAATACGCCAGCGTTTTAGGTAGCCAACGCATTGCATTTATACCACTCCTATCGGGGCTAGTTGGTTGAGGATAGAACCTTTAATATCTAAACGAATTTAGAATTTTAAAATTGATTAGTTTTTTGTTCATTTATATCTATAGAGTTTATGTCTTCAACCTTTTAGTTTAACTTGCCAAACAGACAATTCTCATTGATACAATATTGGTATCCGTATCCGCTTTTAAAATTAATAAATGAGAGTTGTAGGAACACTTTGCAAGTGTTCTCACGTCTGAACCTCAATATTAGTTTTTAGTTTCGTCCAACCATTGTAGAAGAAATAATGAAAGATAAATTATAATATTTTTTTGATATTTTAAATTATGTTTATGTGTAAATTGTATTGATAATATATCACTTAACTAATGCCAAAAAGAAATATTGTAAACTTACTTGGTATTAGTTTTGATTTGAGAAAATAGTCTCATATAGCCGCCAAAGCCAATAAAAAAAGCCTATGGCGGCTATTTTTATATTATTTTTTCAGGGAATTAGCCTATGTCGATATTTAGCTCTAAGATATTTTGTTATAGTCATAACCTTATGAGCCTATTTATATTTTTATATAAATTTCTTTGAATGTATATATGGTTTTCTTACTTTTATTTTAACTAAGGCGAAAATTGGTCCGATTTTTGAGGAATTTAGCAAATTGTGTTAAAAAAATGATAGAATATGGTGGGCCCCCATTAAAATCGTTTAAGACATTCCTTATTCTAACCTGACCCAATTAGTCTAGTTGTTTAATCTTTATGTTATTTAATTATTATTTTTTTAAACACTTAACTTAATATGCTTAGAACATTATTTTTCGGAGCTATTTGTTTCCTTTGGGTTTCTATTTTGAATGCTCAAGTTAACGATTATTACTGGGCAGATAATGAACGTGTGGAACTTACTGCAAGTAGCACACACTTCATTGTTACTGCTGACGATGCCTCTACTCTGACAAGTGCCGAGTCAGAAAAGGTGAAACAATATGAAAATTGGGCACATAAACCTTATGCAATTGTAGAGTCAAATAACTCGACTACGATCAACGAATTGATGACGGAACTTGGTTTTGACTTAGATGAAGTACAGATTAGTTCTGGTTATGCACTTGCTGATGGATTTGTTGTTTATCCTACTCGTACTATTGTTGCCAAACTTATTGATAAAGATGATAACGCAGCGATAGAGGATTTGGGAAAGAGAGTTGATGTACGGTCAATCACTAAAAAGTTTGGAACCTACAGAATTGAATTGGAGAATGTAAATGACGTTCTTAGAGTTGCTAATGAATTGCACGAAAGTGGTTTATTCTATTTTGCTCAACCTGATTTCTATGCTCCAATTGAGCGTTTCCAAGTCAATGACCCACTTTTTAGTCAACAGTTTCAAATGCATAACACCGGTCAGACATTGGACGGTGTTACTGGGGCTAATGATGCTGATTGTAACGCCCTTGAAGCTTGGAATATTTCAACGGGATCTTCTAGTATTACAGTAGCGGTGATTGATGATGGTATGGAAGACCATGAAGACTTCAATAATAGTGCTGGTCAAAGCCGTTATACTGCTGGTTTCAGTCCTGCAAATAACGGCAATGGTGATGCGGTTAGTGGTAGTGCTCATGGTGTGTCTTGTGCAGGATCAATCACAGCTAGTCACAACAATATTGGTGTACGAGGTTTAGCACCTTTAGCAAACATTATCTCTGTTAACATTTTTGTGGGAGGAGAATCTACACAAGATATTGCTGATGGTATTACTTGGGCAAAAAATCAAGGGGCTGATGTTTTGAGCAATAGCTGGGGTTATAGCTCTTGTACTGCCAACTTCTCTAATATCAACAATGCTATGGCAGATGCCAACTCAAACGGTCGTGGAGGCTTAGGGGCTGTTGTTGTCTTTGCTTCAGGTAATGATTACAATAGTTGCGTAAGTTATCCAGCTAGAAATAGCAATGTAATTGCGGTAGGTGCTATTGCTAATACAGGTGTTCGTTCTGCTTACTCTAACTACGGTTCTACACTTGATATTGTGGCTCCTTCTAACAATGTAGGTGGCCCTGGTGCTGGTGTAAGAACGACAGATCGTATGGGAAGTCCTGGTTATGGAAGCTCTAACTATACTTCTACTTTTGGAGGAACCTCTTCGGCTTGTCCAGTAGTAGCTGGTGTGGCAACCTTGTTATTGGGTTATAATCCAAACTTAACTTCGACAGAAGTAAAGAATATCCTTTATTCTACAGCCATTGATATGGGTTCATCAGGCTTTGACAATGAGTATGGACATGGTCGTGTGAATGCACTTGGTGCGCTTCAAGCAGCAGGTGGTGGCAGTGCGCCAACTTGTACGGATGGTGTTCAAAATGGTCAAGAAACTGGAGTTGATTGTGGTGGACCTGATTGTCCTAGTTGTCCTTCTGGTTGTAATGGAACGACTGTAAATTTGTCTATCACTTTTGATAATTACCCAGAGGAAACTAGCTGGGAAGTTAGAAATGATGCTGGTGCGCTTGTTGCTAGTGGAGGTACTTATGGAAGTTCTCCTGATGGCTCAACGCTTACAGAAAATGTTTGTCTTGTAGATGGTTGTTATACTTTTACCATTAATGATGCTTATGGCGATGGAATTTGTTGTAGTTATGGATCTGGTTCTTATACTTTATCCAATGGTGGTACAACACTTGCTAGCGGTGGTCAATTTACAAGCAGTGAAGCAACTGACTTTTGTATTGGTGGCGGTGGAGCAGATACGACTCCTCCTAGTAATCCAACTAACTTAACAGTAAGCAATGAGCAAGATACTCAAGTAACACTTTCTTGGAATGCTTCTTCTGATAATGTGGGTGTTACAGCTTATGAAGTATTTGTTGATGGTGTATCAATAGGTACTACAACAGCGAATCCAGTTGATATAACTGGATTGACAGCTTGTACAAGTTATAACTTTGGAATTCGAGCGTTGGATGCGGCGGGTAATGCTTCTGGAACAGCTACTGCGGTAGGATCAACGACTGGTTGTTCGGGTCCAGGTGGTGGAACACCATTTTCAGAGGCTTACTACTTTGAAACAGGTATGGATGGCTGGGCTGATGGAGGTTCTGACTGCTTCCGTTATAGTGGAACTCGCTCTTGGGAAGGTTCTTATTCTATTCGTCTGAGAGATAATAGCGGTACAGCTTCTTCTATGACTTCACCTTCTTATGATCTTGCTGGATTGGGAAGCGTTGAAATTGGTTTATATTTCTATCCAAATAGTATGGAGACTGGAGAAGATTTTTGGGTATTGTATAATGATGGATCAGGTTGGCAGACAGTAGCTTCTTATGCTAGTGGAACGAGCTTTAATAATGGCTCATTCTATTCTGCAACGGTAACTTTAGATGCGGCTTCTTACAACCTAACAGATGGTGCCCAGTTCCGTATTCAGTGCGATGCCAGTGCTAATGCAGACCAGATCTATGTTGATGAAGTGACGGTAACAGGATCTTCTATTTCAGGTTCTTTTGTGGGTCCAATGATTACCATTGAAGAGATACCAACTCTTGCAATGTTCAATGACGATAATCTAATTGAGGATGATGTTGAACTCTATCCAAATCCTGCTTTAGATTTAGTTTCTGTTCGTGTTGCTGATGAAATCAACCAAATTAGCATCTTTAGCATTCAAGGTCAAGAGATTTTCCGTCGTAACTACGAAGGTGTTAATCAAACGATGCTTGAGGTGGAAAATCTACTTCCAGGTGTATATTTGATTAATGTTCAAACACAAGAGGAAATTATTACAGAGCGTCTTGTGATTCAACGTTAAATTTAGGAATAAAATTGAATTTAAAAACTCCTGTCTCTAATCACTAGAGGCAGGGTTTTTTTTATTTGGATCAAATGGTTTTTGAGTGCTTCCTCCATATTTTGTAAACTAAGAAAAGAGCAGAAAGTATCAACAAAACCAAAATGCCATAAATGATTGTTCTGCTCCAAAAGATGGTGGGAGAGGTATAGGTTTCTGGAGTAGGAGGGATGCTGCTCAATGGTGGATATTCTGTCCAACCTGTTGCACCTGATTCTGAAAGATACATCGCTTTTGCCCAATCTTTGGAGGAGATAAATAGAGCCATTCTTCCCACCCAAAAGACCAAAAATAAATTGGAAAGTAGTAAAACAATAGTGGTGGTCAATGATTGAAAGTTGCTTTTGAGTTGTCGAGGAAACCCTGTGAGTAAAAGCAAGGTACAAAATATAGAGAGAAAAAATAATAGCTCGTTAAGGATGAAGGATAGTAAAAATTCTTGTGGAATATCAGAATAGTTGGAGGCGAGAAAATTCCAAATGAAGATGAGTAGTAGAGAAATAATGAAAATCCTAAATATCCACTTTTTTTCAGAAGAAGTCATAATATTTTTTTGTGACAAGTGACAGATAGCTCTGCTATGGAGATGTTGTGTCCTTGCAAAATAGCCCCGATAGGAGTGGTATGAATGCACAAGCGTTGGCTACCTAAAACAAGGCTGCATGCATAAGAACGGATAGCGGGACTTTCCATTGCGATGGAAGATCAACCTTTCGCTCCTAAAACAAACAATAAAACAGCTATTTTGTGCGAATTTAGGAAGTCACCAATGCTTCATTCAACACCCTTCGTCCTTTGGCAACATACTCATCAAAAAGATTCTCTAATTCTTCATTGGTATTTCTCATCCCATTGACCACTGCTTCTGCCCAATCCAAATATTGCATTTTTCTTTTGACCGACCAACCACCAGGAGGACGCTTGATAATATCCTGAACATTACACGTTTTGTCTGCTAATTTTAATAGTTTGGCCGAACGAGAAAGATGAGGCGCATGGTCAATTTGTGCCTGTTTGCGTTCATACTTTGACAGCTTTTTATCATCGGTTACTTCCTTTACAATATTTAATACTTCTTGCCCAAATCTTTCCAAAATTTCTTTATCCGATGTTTTGGTATCTTCGATGGTATCATGCAACAAAGCTGCTGCCAAAAGTGCCGCATCTGTTTCACCAACTTTGACCAATAGATAAGCTACTTCGATTGGATGATTGATGTACGGAATCCGACCATCTTTGCGAGTTTGGTATTTATGTTTTTCAGAAGCAAAACGGATGACTTCTACCAATAATTCTGTATCTGTAATATTTAAGTTTTCCATCATAGGGATTTTTATTTTTCTGTAATATTGGTTTCCCACTCAATATAAAAGACGGTCATTTTTAGATTTTGTAACATGTTGACCAATTCTACAATGACAGGATTTTGGGTCATTTCTTCTGCTCCAACAATTACAATATAAAAATGAGAGCCATATTTCTTTTGTAAACAAATGGCTTGCCCCAAAAATTTCATGATATTGACAGGGCTTTTGACCAATACGTTGGCAAGTTTGACTTCAATACCAATTTGTTCATCAACTTCAAGGGCAATTTTTAACTTAAAGTTTCCTTCCAGTTTGTGACTTGCTTTAATTGTTGCATCAGGAAAATCTTCTTTCAGTTCCTTGAAAATGGCTTTAGTTGTTTTACTCTCTGTCGTTGCATCTGTTTCAAAAATCGAAAATTCTTCCAAAAAACTTCTCAAATTTTCTTGTAAGGCATGATTGCCAAATATCTTTTTTAAAAAATCATTAACAGGGTTGTTGTTCATAATGTCGAATTGTTTTAAATGCTTATAGTTGTGGTGTTGAAGTTTTAGGAGCGAACTTTTGGGGCTTCGTTGTCGAGGAAAGTCCCGCTATTCGTTCTTACCACCCTTGTAGAGCAAATTCAGGAATTTGCTCTACAAGGGTGATACCACTACTATCGGGGCTAGATCGTTGTGGTCTCCACTTCTTAGTGCCAGTAGCATCCTTTATCGCTCAATCCTAAAGAATTAAGTAAAACTATTGGTCTCTGATAACAAACTAATCCACCGCAACTTCCCAATTTTTCAAGACATTTCCACTGACATCCACCATTTTGAGTACAAAACTACCAGAAGGTAATGCTAATGTCACATTTTCTCCTGCTTTTTTCACTAAAGTTTGGTCAACAGGAATGGCATTGTCGGGTTCACCCTTGTAAAAAGCCTGCAATAAAAAGTTGCTATTCATCTCAAAATCTTTGGCGTTGACTTCATAGGCTTTTCGTTTCAATAAGTCAAAAAGCCAGTTAGGACGATTATTTTGATAAGTCGTTTTAGGATGAAAAACTTGTAAGTCGTTGGCATCTTTTCGTTTGGGCAAAATCCAAGCATTCCCATTTTTCATTAAAATACTACTTTCTTTAGGAGCAATCGTTTGAGTGATGTATTGATAATTTTTATTGTCATATTCAGGAGAACCTTTTTCGGTCAAGTCAATTTGGTTGATGGTCAAAGGATCGAAGCCCGTATATTTTTTGATCCAATAAGCGATGGTTTTATCGTTTTCATTGAGATGTTCATGTCCTAAATGAATCAACATTTTGGCATCGGGATTTTCATCAAAAATCTTTTTTAAGTAAGTAGCTCCTAAAGAATCTCTTTGACCAAATTCCATAAATGCATGGAAGTCATAAGGAACGACTTCATAGCCTGTTTGTAAAGCGGTTCTGACCATATTACCAAAGACAGGTTCCAACATATAGTAGCCACTTCTTTTGATGGGAAACTTGCGTTCATTGATTTCTGTCTCGGTGGTAGACATATCCTCTAAGGCTAAATATTTAAAACCTTGTTGATGGAGGTCTTCGAGCAAGCTATGAGTAAATGCACGATGTAAAGGTATATGATGATTTTCGTTGATGATGACGATACGATGATCCTTCGCTTTTTGTAAAATAATGTCTCTAGCGTTTTTGGCTTTAACACCCTCCAAACCCAATGAATCTACGGGCATATTATCTTTGGGCATCAATGGCTGATACATCTCCAATGCCTTTTGATGATCTCCTATAAAAGAATACAGACTGGAACGAGATTCTAACACCAATTGTTCTGCAAAAGTACCTGTAAATTTGTCCTCATTTTGTTCAAATTCTTTTAACGAAATCAAATAATTGGGAACATCTCCTTTCACAATTTTCGCACTAATTTCTGAATACATATTGAATATCTCCGTAGCATCTTGGGCTGTTATCCAACTGGTGTATGATAAACAGAAAAGCAGGATGTAAAGTCGTTTCATTTTTATGAAAGATTAGTTGTTTTTGAATAT
>JAHDBB010000174.1 GCA_020630635.1 Chitinophagales bacterium | reverse complement strand
ACTTCATTCTTTAGGATGAAGCCAAGCCAGAACCGCAAAGTTTTACTTCATTCTTCAAGATGAAGCTACTCCAAAACTTGTTCCACTACCTGAGAAGCCGCCTCAATATTAGAAAACACCTTCGTTTGACCATCTCCCAAAGACATTAATTCAATCCTATAAAACCCCTCTTGTCGAACCTTTGGAAGATCAATGAGCGGATCATCAAAAGATAACACATACTCCAATTCATTAGAAGATTCATGGATTACTTTAATGACAACCTGTTCAACCTTTGACCTGATTTGAGGAAGATTGAAAGAAGCCTTCAGACCTAAATTTTCATTACGATGAATACGAACAGGCCAACCCTTACAAGGTTTTGCATTGAGAGCATTGGGATCCTGATGAAGCGACCAAACCGCCAAATTGACTTTTTGTTCTTTAGGTATCAATTCCACAATTCCATACCCAACTCCCTTATCAAACCAACTAGCCGGTTCTCGACCCGTTGGATATTGATTATAGACAGCTTTGACCGTCACATGATTGTTAAAACCATCTCGAAAGTCCCCAATATTTTTAGCCGTTCCTCTATAAACATTTAGGCCTCTTTCGGGTGGATACCAAGTACGAGGATATACATTGGAGAGGGCAGGAGCAGACAAAACAAAGTTCGCATCTTTCCAGGCTTGTATGCCATATTGTGCCGTAATGCCCAAATGCTGGTCGCCACACAAATGCAAAGCACCACAAGACCTCAAAATTTCTAAAGCCTTATTGCGACCTGTTTGAGGCCAACCATTAGAATCAAAATCCTTATACCATTGGCGATTGTTGACATACTCATTAATTTCCAAAGGCTTCTTTTGTTCTTTTCGATCAGCAGTCGTTGTCAATTGACTAAAAATGGTTTGAGACAAAGCGACTTTTAGCCAAGTATTTTCAGTCCAAGTAGTTGCCCAGTTTTCCAAAAAAGCAAGTTGTTCTTCACCCAACAATTGAACATCATCTGTATCAAATCGTTTGGTTAAGATTTTATCATCTGCACTCACCAACGCTTCTGAAGGTGCAGGCAAAGTCGATTTAAATTTTCGATCTTCTAACATGGCAAAACTAATACCTGCCCAATCCAATTGTCCAAAATAATTGTCGATACCATTGGTGGTTGTTGGAGAAGCAGTCGGAGGCAAATGACTCACCTGTGTTTTTTGAACGATATTGACAAAGTCTTTTCCCATATTAAAACCTCCATCTTCTGGAGTTAGCTCACTTTTCGGCTTATTTGGAGAAATGCCCGAATTGCCCCAAAGATTGCCTTGATACACATCGTGGTCATCGACCAATAAAACACTCGGTGTATTGGCTAACATCTCTTGAAATGCCCAACCATATTGAATCCATTTATAAAAATAATTTAAGACAGCCACATCCAAAGGCGTACTAGGGTTGGCATTTTCATAAAGATTATCAAACTCATAAATTTGATCTCCAGCAAAAAATAAAAAGTCGGGTTCGTGTGCATTGATATGTTCAATAGCAGTTGTATAAGGAAAGGCATGACCACCAATACAAGAGATGGTTGCTAATTTGATTGGCGTATTGAAAGGCACTTTTTTTATAGTTCCTTCCAGATAGTTGGGCGCATCCACATTCGTATAAATCCGATAGGGCGTGTCCCTCGTAATATCCCAGTTGTCAATATTAAAAACAGCCGTTTTAGCATCTTGATCCACCAAACTAGTAGCGATATTTTGCCAAATATTATTTTGTTGAATATCTAAGAAAACTTTAAAGTCATCACTTACAGCAATGGGCGGAAGTTGAGCCGATAAATGAAGTTGGTTGTTATCCAAAGTATATTTAGCAAACAGCACATCTTTAAATTGTTTCTCTTTTTGCTCCTTCCACTTTTGTCCATAAATATTGAAGTTATCCAAATAAATACTGGGTTTTCTTTCATTGAATGCACTGGAAAAACAATCTTTGGGAAAATCAACAACAAAACCCATATGTCCTTCCAAATATTGAGATGGAACATTGCGCTGTTCAATAAATCCTAAGAGGGCTTGAGTTTCGACATCTTTAATTTCTAAACGTAATAAATATCGCTGATTAATATCAATACTACCTTTTAAAATAAAATAGACAGTTTGTTGGGTGAAATCTATATGAGTTTCTTTTTGTATGCCATTCAAAAACAACTGTCCATCCGTTGAAATCCCCACTCGCCAGCCTTTTCCCTTGACCACATCATCTTTATAATGCTCAAATTCTCCTTTACAACCCAGTTCCCAACCAATAAAAGTATCATTAGAAATGGGTAAGTTATCGGTCAAACAGCCCACTTTTACCGAGCAACTAAAGGAATTGGCGCTAGAATCCAAAACATATCCCAACAACCGAATGTTACGATTGTGTTTTTGTACCAAACATTCTATCTGTCCATTCTCTACACGCCAATCTTGCAAAGGATTTGCCCAAAAATCATTTCCCAACCAAGTTTGATTGGGAGTTGTATTCCAATCAAAGGTTTTTTTAGAAACCTCATGAGTCGGAGTTTCTGTAAGTAAAAAAGCAATGTATAAAACCATGTGAATGAAAGGCATAAGGCAGAAGTTTGTGAAGAAAATATCCTTTTAATCAAATCATATTGTGCTGTTTATCATTACATTATCTATGTTTGGATGAATAAAAATCACATAAGTCACCATTAAATCAAGCCCTAAAATTTTACAATCAACATAAAATGCTATATCTTTGCACCCGCATCTATAGAGTGTTTTGTAAGTATGCAAAAACGGCAACCGAGCAACCAAGTGCAGCGGTGCCTCAACGATGTGCGGAAATCCTTTTCGAAAATAGCTTGTAATTTACCGCCTACCTATGCACCCTTTCACTTTTTAGATGCTCAAAATTTTTAGGAGAGAATGGATATTGCTTCGTTGCAATGGGTCTTCCCGCTATCCGTTCCTATTCGTGTCGCCAAGTTTTGGGTAGCCAACGCTTCCACACGAATACCACTACTATCGGGTCTAGTTGGTTAAGGAAAGTATTTCTTAGTGCCAGTTTTAAAGTCCATAGTTGATGGTCAATAGTCCATAGATTACTTTGTAAATGACAACAGAATTGTATAATAAATAACAACAATGGACTATCGACTTCTAACCACGAAAAGAACCGCAACTATGGACCATTGACTACGGACTATCGACCTCTAACCACGAACTGAACCGCAATGGACCATCGACCTAAAAAAATAAAAAATAAAAAAGAGTAAAATATGCTATTAAGAGAAGCCATTCAAAAAAGAATTTTAGTATTAGATGGTGCGATGGGAACCATGATACAACGCTACAAGCTGGAGGAAAAAGACTTTCGAGCAGAACGATTCAAAGACCATCCTTGTGATCTAAAAGGCAACAACGATTTGCTATCTATCACACAACCCCACATCATCGAAGAAATCCACGATGCTTATTTAGAAGCAGGTGCTGACATCATTGAGACCAACACCTTTAGTGGTACAACCATCGCCCAAGCCGACTATGAGTTAGAATCAGCCGTTTATGACATTAACTTAGAGTCTGCCAAAATAGCCCGAAGATCCGCCGATAAATTTACCAAAAAAAATCCCGATAAACCTCGTTTTGTCGCAGGCGCATTAGGTCCTACCAACCGAACAGCATCCATATCTCCCGATGTCAATCGACCTGGATTTAGAGCCATCACCTTCGATGAACTATATGAAGCCTACCACGAACAAGCGAGAGGACTCATTGAAGGAGGTGTAGATATTCTACTCATCGAAACCATCTTTGATACTCTTAATGCAAAGGCTGCATTAATGGCTTGCAATCAAGTACTCAAAGAACAAAATAAAAAAGACGAGATAGCGATCATGATTTCGGGGACCATTACCGATGCCAGTGGTCGTACCTTATCAGGTCAAACCGTAGAAGCCTTTTACAACTCTCTATCTCATGGCAACATCTTTAGCATCGGCTTAAATTGTGCATTAGGAGCCAAAGAAATGCGCCCTTACATCCAAGAACTAAGCCGAATCGCTGAATGTTTCACCAGTTGTTACCCCAATGCAGGATTACCCAATGCCTTTGGAGGCTACGATGAAACCCCCGAAATGATGGGTGGAGACATAGACGACTTCTTAGGCAATGGTTTTGCCAATGTCATTGGAGGCTGTTGCGGAACGACTCCCGACCATATCCGAGAAATGGCGAGAATTGCCGCCCAATATGAGCCTCGCAAAATTCCTAGCCATCCACCCTACACCCGACTAAGCGGTTTAGAACCCTTGACCATCACTCCTGAAACCAACTTCGTTAATGTCGGAGAAAGAACCAATGTCACAGGTTCCCGAAAGTTTGCTAAATTGATTTTAGAGGACAAATACGAAGATGCTTTATCTGTAGCTCGTCAACAAGTCGAAGGCGGCGCACAGATCATTGATGTCAATATGGACGAGGCGATGTTAGATAGTGAGGCAGCGATGAAGCAGTTCCTCAATATGATAGCTTCCGAACCCGATATTTCCAAGTTGCCCATTATGGTAGATTCTTCCAAGTGGTCGGTTATCGAAATGGGGTTAAAGTGCTTACAAGGTCGAGGAGTTGTCAATTCTATTTCCCTGAAAGAAGGAGAAGAAAAATTTATCGAACAAGCAGAGAAAGTACAGATGTATGGGGCAGCCGTTATCGTGATGGCTTTCGATGAAAAAGGACAAGCCGACACCGTTGAGCGCAAAGTAGAAATCTGTCAACGATCCTATGATATTTTGACAGAAAAAGTAGGTTTTCGCCCCCAAGACATCATCTTTGATCCCAATATTTTTGCCGTAGCAACAGGTATAGAAGAACATGACCCTTACGCTTTAAACTTTATAGAAGCCACTCGACAAATCAAGGAAAAAATGCCCTTAGCCAAAGTCAGTGGAGGCGTAAGTAATGTATCCTTTTCTTTTAGAGGAAACAATGTAGTGAGAGAAGCCATGCATGCCGTCTTTTTATACCATGCGATTGAAGCAGGAATGGACATGGGCATCGTCAATGCAGGGATGATGGAGATTTACGACCAAGTAAAACCCGATTTACGTGAAAAAGTAGAGGATGTCGTCCTAAACCGAAAATCCAATGCAACGGACGAGTTAGTCGAATTTGCAGAGACCGTCAAAGGCAAAGGTAAAAAACGAGTAAAAGACTTATCATGGCGAGAAAATGAGGTTGAAGAACGACTCAAACATGCACTAGTCAATGGAATTGTAGATTATATTGATGACGATACAGAGGAGGCAAGAGTAAAGTATGGCGCACCCATCAACGTGATCGAAGGTCCATTAATGGATGGAATGGGCATCGTAGGTGATTTATTTGGATCAGGTAAGATGTTTTTACCACAAGTCGTCAAAAGTGCGAGGGTGATGAAAAAATCTGTCGCCTACTTAGAACCTTATTTGGAAGCTGAAAAGTCAGAGAATGCCTCCAATTCTGCGGGTAAAATTTTGATGGCAACCGTCAAAGGAGATGTACACGACATTGGCAAAAATATTGTCGGAGTCATCTTAGCTTGTAATAACTATGAAATCATCGACTTAGGCGTAATGGTTCCAGCCAACAAGATTCTGGATACAGCAGAAAAAGAACAAGTCGATGTCATTGGATTGAGTGGACTGATTACACCCTCTTTAGACGAGATGGTCTTTATCGCCAAAGAGATGGAAAGAAGAGAGATGAAAACACCGCTTTTAATCGGTGGCGCAACGACCAGCAAAGCACACACAGCCGTCAAAATAGCTCCTCAATACCGAAACCCTGTCATCCATGTTTTAGATGCTTCTCGTTCTGTTCCCATCGTTGGAAAACTATTGAAAGAAGAGTATAAAACTGAATTGATGGCAGGAATTGACCAAGAGTATGAGCGTGTCCGACAACAACAAGCAGCCAAAGCAACCCGAAAGGAGTTTGTTACTATCGAAGATGCCCGAAAAAATAAGATGTCTTTTGAGTGGAAAGCCGAAGACATTTATGAGCCTGCGTTTATTGGCGAAAAAGTATTCTTAAATTACGATTTAAATCAACTCATTGATTATATTGATTGGACTCCATTTTTTAGAAGTTGGCAATTGGCAGGTAAATATCCAGCGATCTTAACCGATGAAGTCGTAGGGGAAGAGGCAACCAAGTTGTTTAAGGATGCTCAAAAAATGTTGAAGCGAATTGTGGATGAAAAATGGCTAACAGCCAAATCAGTCATTGGTATCTATCCAGCCAATACGGTGAAAGATGATACCGTAGAAATCTATACAGACAAAACACGCACACAAGTAGCAGAGCGTTTTCACTTCTTGCGACAACAAAATAAGAAAGCCAAAGGACGATACAATTATTCTTTAGCTGATTTTGTAGCTCCCAAAGAAAGTGGTTTACAAGATTACTTTGGTGGTTTTGCGGTGACGGCTGGTATCGGTATAGAGAAGTGGGTCAAGAAATTTGAAGAGGAGCAAGACGACTACTCGGCGATTTTACTAAAATCATTGGCAGATCGTTTGGCGGAGGCTTTTGCAGAATGTATGCACGAACGCATTCGCAAAGAATTTTGGGGCTATCAAAAAAATGAATCCTTAACCAATGAAGCACTAATCGCTGAAAAATATCAAGGCATTCGACCTGCTCCTGGCTATCCTGCTTGTCCCGATCACACCGAAAAAGCGACTTTATGGAAACTCTTAAATGTCCAACGAGCCACAGGAATGAGTTTGACCGAAAGTTATGCGATGTATCCAGCAGCATCCGTTAGCGGCTTTTACTTAGCCCATCCCGAATCCCGTTATTTTGGCTTGGGACAAATCCAGAAAGACCAAGTGGAGGCATATGCAAAGGCTAAAAAAATGTCTGTGGAAACAACCGAAAGATGGTTACAACCCAATTTGGGGTACGATAGTTAAAGAGTCCATTGTTTGTCAGTCAATAGTCGATAGTTGTGGTTCATTCTTTACATGTTGGGACAACGGGACGTTTCGGTTCAAGACTTGAAATCCTATTAATTTCAAAATTAATCCTAAAAATCCTAATCCTGTTTTATGCTAGGAGCGAAGGGTGCGTCTTTCATCGTCACAGCAAGTCCCGCTATCCGTTCTTATTCGTGTAGCCAACGTTTTTTGAAGCCAACGCTTCGACACGAATACCACTACTATCGGGGCTATTTCGTTGAGGTCTCAACCAAATGGTGAATGAACCATTATACTGAAACAAAAAAGGCAAATGGATAATATTAAATTTAGAAAGTGTACTCCTAATGATGTGGAAAAAGCCGTCCCGTTGATTTTTTCTTCAGGTCCGACAGCTTTTTCCTACGTATTTCAGAATGACCAAAACCATGCTACGGACTTTTTAAAGTATGCTTTTCAACGAAAGGGTGGTGAGTTCAGCTTTGACAACCACTACGCCCTAATGCTGGAAGACGAACTTGTTGGAATCGGCTCAATATTTAGCGGTAAACGAGCCAACGGATTTACTCCAAAAGATTTTTTGAACATCGTAAGTTTTTACAAACACAAGTCTTTACCCGTTTTGTTCAAAGGCTTTAGAACAGAACAAGTCATACAATTACCCAAAAGCGATGAAATTTGTATAGCCCATTTAGGTATAGCCAAAAATTATCAAGGGCGTGGATTGGGAAGCCAACTAATTACCTTTTTAATGAAGGAATCCAATCCTACATCACCCGATGAGTTTGTATTGGATGTGTCAGAAGAAAACCCCAAAGCACAAGCATTGTATGAACGATTAGGCTTTGAAGTAACCAAATGTGAAAAGTCTAATTTGAAAAATAAATATGGTCATGTCGCCAATCATTTTAGAATGAAATATATTGGTGAAAATTAGAAGCCTAAAATAAAATTGACTATTTTACTGGTGCTAAGAAGTCTTTTCCTCAACCAAATAGACCCGACTAGATTAAATTCCAATTTTAAATTTCTAAATTCTAAAACAGTTCAGTTACTATCTGTTCTATCCGTTATAAAATAGACCCGACTAGATTAAATTCCAATTTTAAATTTCTAAATTCTAAAACAGTTCAGTTACTATCTGTTCTATCCGTTATAAAATAGACCCGACTAGATTAAATTCCAATTTTAAAATTCTAAACTCTAAATCAGTTCAGTTGCCAGAAGTTGTGTCCTTTATAAAATAGACCCGATAGTAGCGGTATAAATGCAAGGGCTTGGCGTGGGTTGTGGTAAGGCTGCATTTATAAGAGCGGATAGCGGGGGGACTCGTAACGATGAAAGAGTAATAACCGTTCTCTCCTAAAAAATAAAATAAGGTAAAATGAAAAAACAAGAAGAGGTTGATTTAGATGAAATCATCAATCAGTTGGAGGTCTCCCTTATTTTGACTTTGGATATTGGACAGATACGATGATGGAGCTTTTAGAAATATTGGAAAACGAAAATAAATAAAAATGAAATTTTAAGAGGAACCAAGATTGTCAAAACCTCACCATTAAAAACCCAAAAATGTCAAGAATCGCCTAAACCTTCCAAAAAAAGAAAAAAACGTTATTTATAAATGTAGCATTTTCAAGAAATAAATCGTATATTATTAGCAGATTCTATATGTGTATAAATGCAATAACTATGATTCGCTACCTCTTATCCATTCTATTCAGCCTACTTTCCATCCCCTTAGTTGCCCAACAATACAACGACTATATTGGCAACGGGCATCACCTCAATGTCACCGTAACCTCCAGCAGCAACTTACAAAATGCGACAGGATTCAATACCATTAGTGGTATTGGAAAACGACCCGATTCGACTTCCGCCTCTCGATTTTTGGCACACGCCACGCTAGGTGCAGACATCGAAACCATCGACGGAGCGCAACAACAAGGTTTATCCGAATGGTTAAATGAGCAATTTAGTAAACCCATTTCGTCAACGTATACAGAACATTTAGATACCTTAATTGACTTAGCCTTTGCAGCACATATTGGAAGAGGGGAAGACCCTGACGATTTTTATACAGGAGGCTTTCAAATATTGGCATGGTGGCAAGCTGTGATGAACAGCAATGACCTCTTAAGAGATCGAATTGCTTTGGCTTTGAGTGAAATACTAGTGATTTCCTCTCGTTCTGGTTTAGCCGATTTTTCCAATGGTACGATTTCCTACTACGATGTTTTATATGAAAATGCTTTTGGCAATTATCGAGATATTTTGCAAGACGTGACTATGCATCCCTGTATGGCATACTACTTGACCTACCTCAACAATCCAAAATCCAATCCTGCTGCCAACGAGTTTCCAGATGAAAATTATGCAAGAGAATTGATGCAACTTTTCACGATTGGCTTATATAAACTCAACTTAGATGGAACTCGCCAGACCGATGCAAATGGCAATTTTATTCCGACCTATGACAATGATGACATTCGAGAATTTTCCAAAATCTTTACAGGTTTAGGTGGAGGACGTTATGGGGATTTTCCTTGGGTCAATGTAAATGACCCCGTTTATTTTGGAGCAGGCATTTGGGAAATTGACCTGACTTATCCATTACAAATGTTTGAAAGTGAACATGAACAAGGAACGAAAAATCTCTTAAATGGTCAAGTTGTTCCAGCAGGTCAAACAGGGATGGATGACATCAATGATGCTTTAGACAACTTATTCAATCATCCCAATGTCGGTCCATTTATCGGGCGATTGTTGATACAGCGTTTAGTCAAATCCAATCCAACGCCTGAATATATAGAACGAGTGGCTTCGGCTTTCAATGACAATGGAAGTGGCGTAAGAGGCGATATGCAAGCCGTTATTCGAGCCATTTTATTAGATCCAGAAGCCAGAGATTGCAGTTGGACAGAAGTGGCGACACAAGGCATGTTACGAGAACCTTTGGTGCGTTACACTCATGTAAGTCGAGCCTTCAATGCCAGCAACAATAATGGAGACCATTACAATTGGGCATGGTATTTTGGAAACGAAACCCAACAATTGGCTCTTTATTCACCGAGCGTTTTCAATTTCTTTTTACCCGATTATCAGCCATTGGGAGCCGTTACCGATATGGGATTGGTTGCTCCCGAATTTCAGGCCTTTAATTCTGCGACTGCACTTAGCCACATTAATTTAGCACATGCTTGGTCACTTTGGGATTGGGTTTTCGACAACTATTCAGGTTTAGAAGCCGATCCCGACAATCCAAGTGATAATGTCTATACCACCTTAGATTTTTCTACCGAGTACGACATGGTTACCAGCTATGCAGGACAGCTAACCCATTCAACAGAGATGGATAATCTACTAGATCATTTAGATATTCTACTGACACATGGCAATCTATCAGACAATACTCGAACGATTATCAAAAATGCACTTTTAGAACACAGTGACATCTGGGGAGATAGAGAAGCCCTCACAAGGTTTGCCGTTTACCTAATACTCATCTCGCCCGACTACTCCATTATGAAATAATTTTTGATGGTTGCTCTTTTTTAGGAGCGAAAGTTGGAGTGCGCTGTCGTTACAGAAAGTCCCGCTATCCGTTCCTATGAATGCAGCCAACGTTTTGCGAAGCCAACGCTTTTGCATTCATACCACTACTATCGGGGCTAGTTGGTTAAGGTCTGGACTTCTTAGAATCAGAAGAAGGGGCGAAAGTGACGACGGGACGTAAAAGGGACGCTAATTTTGAAAAATCGAATTAATTTGTTTTTGAATAAAACATGTCTCTTTCATCCTAAAACCACGAAAAGAACCGCAAGTCACCCGTCACCAAAACCACGAAAAGAACCACCAGTCACTCGTCACCAAAACCACGAAAAGAACCAC
>JAHDBB010000173.1:139-10909 GCA_020630635.1 Chitinophagales bacterium | reverse complement strand
TAGCCCTCTCTTAAATCCTGTGCATCTTGCGCTTCCTTATCAATCAACGACTGTTTTTTTAAGGGATTGGCGTGCATCTCATCATACTCTTTACGATTGCGAGCGACATCTATCGCCATAAAGATGGCTTTTCTAAAGGACTCATGTTCAGCGATGAACTTGCCTGCTATATCGTAGGCAGTACCATGATCGGGAGAGGTACGGACGATGGGTAAACCAGCCGTAAAGTTGACTCCTTGACCAAATGAAAGAGCTTTGAAAGGAATCAATCCTTGATCGTGATACATGGCTAAGATACCATCAAATTTTTGGTGGAGGCGGGTTCCAAAAAAGCCATCAGCAGCGTAAGGTCCATAGACTAAAATGCCTTGTTCATTGGCGTATTTGACAACAGGACGGATGATGTCATCGTCTTCTCGACCAATTAAGCCTTCGTCTCCTGCGTGTGGATTAAGTGCTAAGACCGCTATTTTAGGGCGATCTAGCATAAAATCTCGCACAAGCGACTCATTGAGTAAGTGGATTTTAGAATATACGAGTTCATTGGTAATATTATCGGCAATTTTGCTGACAGGTACATGATTGGTGACCAGTGCCATTTTCATTACATCACTCACGAGCATCATTAAAGAGTTGTTTACGCCAAATTGTTGGGCGAAAAATTCGGTTTGTCCTTTGAAATCTGGTTCTACCAAACTGATATGATACTTATTGATAGGAGCTGTGACTACGGAATCTACTTTTCCTTGTTGAAGGTCTTTGGCGACGGCTTCTAAGGCTCGATAGGAATAAATACCCTGTTGTTCGTCTGACTTTCCTAAGCTGAGGGTGACTTGTTCTTCCCAACAGTTGATGACGTTGAGTGTGCCTTCTTCACAACGATCTGCATATCGGATGGTTTTGTACTCAAAGTCGTTCATGCCATAGACATTGCGGTGGTAGGAGATGGCTTTGGAGGCTCCGTAAACGATGGGGATACAGAGGTCGAACATGCGCTCGTCTGCAAAGGTTTTGAGGATGACTTCGATGCCGATGCCGTTCATGTCTCCTATGCTGATGCCGATGATGGGTTTATTTGTTGTTTCTTGCATTCTTTTTTTATTTAAGTCCATCGTCAATGGTCAATAGTCCATAGAATGGCTCTGTTTGTGTTGGGTTTCTATAAGTTTAACAATGCAAAAATAGGGATAAGGGTTTAGATGTCCCAACTTTTATGGATTTGGCTGCCGTTTTCGGTATTGGTGATTTTGAGGAAAGTCGAAATTTCATCTTGGAGGTCTTCAACATGGGAAATAATGCCGATGATTTTATTTTCGTTGCGAAGGGATTGTAAGGTTTCAAAGACGGAGGCGAGGGCATTTTTGTCGAGGGAACCGAAGCCTTCATCTATAAAGAAAAAGTCTGTCTTTTCGCCTTTGTGTTGGTTTACGATGTCGGCTAAGGCGATGGCAAGCGATAAAGAGGCTTGGAAGGTTTGACCACCAGAAAGGGTTTTGATGCTACGGATTTCGCCACCATTGAGATAATCCCGTACCTCGAATTGATTGTCTTCGTTGATGATGAGTTCTAATTGATTGCGAGTTAGTTTTTTGAAACGAGCATTGGCTGCATCGCAAAGATTTTTGAGTTTGAGTGTTGAAACATAGTTGATAAAACCTTTGCCTTTGAATAGGTTTTTGATGATACCAATATTAGCGACTTTGATCTGTATATCGTCATAGTCTTGAGATAGCTTTTCTTTATCTTCTAATTTTTTGGTGAGAGCTTTGATGCGTTGATCTGCCGAACCAATATCTTGTTGTTGGATTTTGATTTTTTGTTTCAGTTCGTTGAGCTGGATGGTTAGTTTTACATGTGCTTCTGGTTGATAGGTGAGGTCTTTAAGGTTTTTGCGTAGTTCTGTAATCAGTGTTTGATTTCTGTTAAAATCTTTTTTGAAAGTGTCGATGGTTTGTTGATCTTTCGATGTATCTAAATTGAGTGCTAGGATTGTTTGAATTTCTTCGGTATTTTCAAAGTCAGATTTTTTGATTTTTTGGGTTAATTCTTTGAGGTTTTTTTTATGACCTTTTTCTTCCTTTTTTAGAGACTCTTTTTGTGTCGATATTTTCGTTTGAGAGACCGTTATTTTTTCTTCTATTTGACTTAACTCTTCTTGTAAATTGGCTAATTGATTGGAAGCATCCAACATGTTTTTTTGTTCTTCCTCTAAATTTTGGACTGATTGAGTCTCAAAATCTTGCCATTTTAAAGTTTGAAGGTTTTCTTTTAAGAGATTACTTTCAGTCGTATATTTTTGATGGAGCTTTTCAATTTCTTGAAAGTCTTTGCGAGTTTTTTCTAATTTTTTTTGAAGAGCTTCCTTGTCTAAACGCAATTTTTTGATTGCCTTTTCTTGGGATTTAATCGTTTTTACTAATTCTTGACTTTGTGATTGCTGTTGATTAAATTTTTGTTCGGTTTCTTCATTGTAAGTTCCCCAAATAAAATTTCCTAAATGGGTTTTTAAGTTTTTTTTGTTTTCTATGATTTGGGTTTTTAATTCTTGATGTTTATCCACACTACCTTTATAACTTTGGATTAAATTATTAAAGTCTTTAATCGCTTTTTCACTTGTTTCGATTTTATGATTTAAGGCAGTTTCTTTGACTTTAATTTGTTGTTGCGATTTTAGGATTGCTTTATCAGAAAAGGGAGTAGGATGATGTAAAGAACCACATAAAGGACAGGGTTCTTCTGTTTTTAGTTTTTGAGCATGTTCTAAAAGTTTGATATTCGCTTCAATATCAATGATTTGTTGGTTGAGTTTTTCTTTTTCTATTTTTAACTGATATTCTTTGTTTTCAATAATCTCCAAAATAGCTCTCACTTTAAGATTGGTAAGGTCTTGTTCGATAAACTCGGCTAAATCACTTTCTTGATAAATTTCTTTTTTTTCTTTGCTCGCTTTTTTTAGCTTTTTTTCAAGACTGGATAA
The DNA here is from genome assembly GCA_020630635.1 of Chitinophagales bacterium. GTDB lineage: Bacteria > Bacteroidota > Bacteroidia > Chitinophagales > UBA2359 > JAHDBB01. The sequence continues at coordinate 7,932 of JAHDBB010000173.1, read as the reverse complement.
TTCTTCCGCTAACTTTTTTTCTTCCTCTTGAATATTTTTATGTTTTTGAAACCAAAGACTTTTTTGAATTAATTCTTGGGCGTTTCCTTGTTGATTGCGAAGTTTTTCTAAATTTGTTTCTGTTTTTTTAATATTTTCATTTAGACCTTGTTCTTCTTTTTCAATATTTTCTAACTCCGTTTTTTTAGTTGTTAAATCTTGACTTTTTTTCTGTAAATCATCTTGAGTTTTTTGAATTTTAATAATGCTTTTTAAGTCATTTAATTGTACAGTTATTTGTTCTGGATTTTTATATTTTTTTTGGAGTGTTTTGATTTCTTTTTGAAAAGACTTCTGATTTTCTTGGAGATTTTTTAAAGTTTCTTCATTTTTTTGAAGGGCATTTTGTAATGCATTTATTTCTGATTCGCTGCTATTGATTTGTTGAAGAAGGGCATTGAAATTGGATTGGCAAAAAATGTATTTTTGTAGATTTTTTTCTAAATCATCAATGGGCTTTTTTCGATCTTTTAAGGTTTTTTCTTCTTCTTGTAATTGGGTCAATTGTTCAAATCCCTTTTTAGTTTTTTCTTGTTCTTGTAGATTTTTATCTAATTGAGCGTAAGTCGTTGTATCTTTATCTAAGGCTTCTTGTAATGAATAATGCCATTGATATTGATCGAGCAATTGATTGTCTTGTAATTCATTGAGTGGTTGCAATGCTCCTTCAATTTGATTGAGTTGAGTTTGATATTTTTTTTCTAAAGCACTGGCGTTATCCCATAAATTGAAGCGGTTGAGTTGGAAAATTTCTTCGAGCATATTGGCTCTATCGGTTTGCTTGAGCTGCAAAAACTCTTGGAACTTTCCTTGTGGAATGATGATGGTGCGTCTAAAATTTTCATAGCTTAACTCCAAAATTTCTTCTGCGGTCTTTTTAATGGGAAGCCAATTATTTTCTTCTTCATTCCATTCATAAGCCTTTCTATCCAATTTTTTGACATCCGAAAATTTGCGAGAATTGCGTTTAGCTTGTACTCGAAAACGATATTTTTTTTGCGCTCGTCCTCCAATAAAATCAAACTCAATGAGGAGTTCATTGGATTTGAGATTCATAAGATTGTAATTTCGTTTGGCTTTTCCCAAGCGTTCTATTCTGTCATACAAGGCAAGGGTCATGGCTTCTAAAATGGTGGATTTGCCGCTGCCGACTGCGCCGAAGATGCCGAAAAGACGGTTTTGGGTGAGTTGGGTAAAGTCTATGGTTTGTTCGTTGACATAGGAGTAAATGCCTTTGAGACGGATTTGGAGTGGGAGCATAGTTTTGGTTTATTCGATGGTTGGGGTTTATTTTTTTGTTTTGGGACGGCGGGACGATTTTTGGTTTGTTTCGTGGTTTTGGGACGAAGGGACGCTTTGGTGCAATATGTGAAATCCTATTTATCTCGAAAAATCCTATAATCCTATTCTTATTTTGGGCTAGGAGCGAAGGGTTTCTCTTTCATCGTTGTGGAGCGTCCCGCTATTCGTTCTTATTCGTGTGGCTAGGTTTTGTGAAGCCAACGCTGCGACACGAATACCACTACTATCGGGGCTATTTGGGATAGGACAGAACGTTTGTGGTTCGGGAAATTTGACAACTTCTGTTTGGTTTTTACATGAAAGTTGTCAAATTGCGGCTCACTTTTGCTACAGTTTGTGCTTTTTAGAATTGATATTGGATTTTTTGGCTAGCTTTAAGAAATCAAGACCATGCAAGATTAAATTCTAAATTTCTAAAACGGTTCTGTTACTGTGAGGTTCTATCCATCATAACATAGCCCCGATAGTAGTGGTATCACCTTAGTAGAGCAAATTCAGGAATTTGCTCTACTAAGGTGATGAGAACGGATAGCGGGACTTTCCATTGCGACGAAGCAATTGATCTTTCGCTCCAAAAAAAGAATACAAATTTTAGTAGTCAGTAGAGGCTTCTGCATAATCCGGTGGGCGTAATAAGAATGCACCAATACCAATTTCAAATTGTCGATAGTAGTTGTCAGTATTTCTGCGTCTTAAATCCCAAGAGGTGGAAACATGATAGGTTTCATTGAGGCGGAAACCGACCATTACGCTACCAAAGTAGTCTCGATAGATATTGTCTCGACTGTGGGAGAAGCAAGGGCGATAACTGAATCCTGCAAAAATGAGGTTGTAGTAATTGAGGATGAAACCAACATCTAGGGAAGAACCTGGTAAATTGGCTCCACTACAAGGACCATCATCACTTCCACCAAAATTAGCATTACTGTTGTTGAGATTTCCATTTTGACCGATAATTTGACGGGCAAATATTTGTGGAGTAAAAGTCAAACTTTCGGTGAGTCTCCAGTCAAAACTTGCATGGAAGTAGCCTGTTCTACGAAAACGTGATAGGAAATTGCCACCACCGCTAGAACTTCCACCAGTGCTAATTCCTCCACCAACACCAATGCCACCTCCTGTATTTCCGCCGCTACTAGTGTTGATACCACCGCCACCAAAATAATTGGGTTCATTGGAGTGAACCATTGAAAAACCCAGTTTGAAACGGTTGTAAACGGCTAAAACCCCTACATCCATATTGAAGACAAAGTTTCTTGGGTTTTGACCATTTAAAGAAGCCGTTGTTCCTGCATTTCTCAAACGAACAGCCGTTCCTGTAAAGCCAATCTTTCCTAAGCCTTCCTCTCCCATATCAAAGTCAAAACTGGTTTGTAACCCTAATTGCCATTCGGTAAAATCTCGACTACTTGCCAAAGAATCAATCGTGCTGTCATAAGTATTGTCTTGAAAATCTTCGTAAGCAAACACGACTCCCCAACTGATGGGAATTTTGATCATAGACCAGTTGGCTAAGGCGTTGTAAGAACGTCCTCTACTGAGGTTGGGTTCTTGGGTTGTACGAGTAGAAAACCAGTATTGGGGTTGAGAGTCATTACCAATATAGGCAGGATTGTAATAGGCTTGTTGGTAATAGTATTGCGAAAAGGGCTTGAATTTGGGGGTATATTGGGTGAATTGCCCAAATGCCCATTGGGTACAGCAAAGAAGTATGATGCTTAGTATAATTCTCATGGTTACTTATTTTAGTTTCTTCTTTTTCTTGATAAAAAGAAGCAAAAATCAAGGCTTGACGTTAAGTCTTAACGCTTTTTGCTGCACTAAAAAACCTAAAGTAACCAAACTTGTCTCCTTATCAGTCGCCTTCAAACAAGGTTACTTCTTCACGGCTTTTTAATTGGAAAAAGCTAACTTAACTAAGAGCCAATTTCTTTGTTAAGATATTAGGCTTTAGTAATGAGAAAAAAATAATTTGTATGCTTAGTAATAGTTTTTTGAAATCATCTTTCTTATATATTGGATTGAGTTCCAACTGTTCAATGACTCAAAATAGCTATTCCTAAAAATGATTGTGTTTATTTTTTAATCATTACTTAATTAAACGTTGAATTGGGTACTTAATTTTTCTTAATTGCTTTAATCTGTCCGATTTTGAGGTATTTTACAAATATACGGGAAATGTTTGGAACAGTTTGTGAAATAAAGGGAGGAATAATATGGATAAGGGACATAATGTTGTCTTGATTTTTGCAAAATTAGATATATAAAAATATCTGAAAATATATATAACTTGACTTTTTTGGTGCTTTTTGTCCTTAAATAGCGTTTAATTTAATTGCGAATATCTTTTTTTAGCGAATATTCGCTAAAAATCTTGATTGTATGAAAAATAGTTCTTATGTTTGAGGTGTCATACATTGAAAGACATTGATAAGTTACTTTTAATCTTCAAAATTCAATATTATGAAACTCCTCAATTTTACCTTCATTATTCTTTTAGCCATCTTAGGTTCTTTTACACTTCAGGCACAAGACTACACTCCTTATCAATTGCCTGAACCAGATGATTTAAGTCCATTTTTTATTGGTTCTATCAATGAGAGTGCTATTTATTATGGTGCAGAACCTTATAATAGTGGAAATAAGCCTGTATTGGTTTTTGTTCATGGATTTATTGATTTGGCCAATACTTGGTTTGCACCTGGTAATGATGTGTATGATAGAGCGTTTGATGATCGTTATAGAACGGCTTTTGTAGCAATGACTCGTGGAGAAGGAATGTGGGTAAATGGTGGCTTATTGGCTTCTATGTTGGAAGATATAACAGATCATTATGGAGTCAGTGATGTAGTGATTGTGGCGCATAGTAATGGCGGAAAGGCTTCAGAAGTAGCGATGTTTCATGAAAATAAATCTCATTTAGTAGATAGAGTAATCACTTTAGGAACACCCTTTAAAGGAACAGGTTTGGCTGACTTAGCAGAAACACCTGCTTTAAATTGGTTGGTTGATTTTATTGGTTTAGGCGGTGGAACTTCTACTTCTACGACTTATTATATGGAAGGAGTAGCTCGTCCTATCTTGGATAATGAGCCTGATAATGAACCACACAAGTTTCTTAATTTTGGTGCTTGGGGTTATAATAAAGGTACAACGATTGCAGCTCCAACTATGTTGGTCGGTGGGACGTATTTGAATGCAGTTGGTGGAGGTTCTTCTACGGGTGGAAATGATGGTGTTACGCCTTATTATAGTTCTACTCGTCCAGGAGGCAATCCTCAATGGCCTGGATATTGTGCTTGGTGGTGGTGTAATGATGAGTCTCAATACGATCACATTGATATTACTTTTGACTATGTAATGTGGAATGAAATCAAGCCGTATTTTCAAGGAAGTTTGGGTAGCTTTAAAATGACAGAAGATTTTGAAAGCCAATACAACAGAGAAAGTGTCTTAGAAAGTAATTTTGAGATTTTGAGTACGATGGATGGATATGCAGAAACTTTTACCATCAAAGAGGAAATGGGACAAGTCAATATCAACTTAATGCACCCACAAGAAGAAAATGAATTTGCGATTGTCAATGAAAAAGCAGAAAATTTAAATCTTATCGCTGAAAAAAGCAGAGGACACAATCAAGGAACGAACACTTCTATCCTTTTAGAAAATCCAACAGTTGGAACGTATTCAATTGAATCAGATGCAGAATTTGCTGCGATGATCTCTTATGAAAAAGGAGCAAGATTGTTATTTGATAATTCTAAGATTCGTTATGAAGAAGGTGAAAATATTACTTTTAAAACAGAGATCGTAGATACAGATGAATTAGCTGTTATGACAGGGGTAGTTGTACAGAAAACGGACTTAATGGGCGAACCAGTCAAAAGCAATGGTATCGTTGTAGAGTTTGAAGCTCTTGGAAATGGCGAGTATGTTTATTCTTTACCAAAAGGTTTGGAAGAAGGTGTTTACAACTTAACGATTAATGCAGAAGGAAATACTTTTAGAAGAAGTTTAGTTGCTGGATTTGTCGTAGTTGGAGCCAAAGAAAATCAGTTGGAAGAAAGTTTAGTTGCTCAATTGAATTTAGGCAATTATCCAAATCCTGTGGTTGATGTAACAACGATTACGTTTGATGTGGTTGAAAAAGGAAATACTTTCTTGTCTTTGTATGATGCCTATGGTCGCTTGGTGAAGACACAAGATGTTTCTGGATGGGATGCAGGACAACATACTATCCAATGGAATTTAGGAGAATTGGCGAATGGAACTTATTTCTTGGAATTGAGAAATGGACAAGAGAAGACGACTCGTGCTTTATTGAAAGTAAAGTAATTTGCTAATATCAGATATTTAAAATGAAAGCTCAGATTTTGTAAAGGATTTGGGCTTTTTTATGTTACTTTTTTTCATAAAATTCAAATGCGGTTTTAACATCGGTTCCACCTAAAAGCGATGTGACTACATAGGAAATAGTATCCAACCAACCCTCTAAAGTTTCAGCTTGTCCTTTAGAGATTAGTTTTTCTTTTTGAAGTCGATCATCTGGATGTAATCCCCAACTTCTACCAAAATGTAAAATGCCCAAAATTGCAGACATAATTTCTTTGTCTACCGTTTTTTGTTTGCCATTCAATTCATCTGCTAATACTCGAATAATTTGCATCACCTCATGAAAAGTGTATTCTTTTAATTGACCATCAAAATATCGAAGCATTCCTAAAAAACCTGCTTCCATTTTGGGATGATGTAGATTTTCATGCATAAAGCTATGAAATAATAACCAATCTTTGGCAATTTTTTTTGTCATATTGGCTCGTTGATTGATGTGCCAATCTAGCCAATCGGCTTGGGTATCCACATCATTGAGTTCTTTCAAAAGCTGATAAGATGTTTCGTTGGTCTCTAACTCTTCAGTCGTTTCTTTTAACAAATGTGGTGTACTCCAAGATTTATTTTCAAAAACGAAGTCAAATAATTGAGTCATTCCTAATAGATAATAACCGCCATCTTCGGCTGGTCCCAATACGACTTTTTGAGTTTCTAATGATCTAAATGCTTTTTTGACATGCTTTGTTTTTAAGTCTCCACAATCGCTTCCAATGATGACAACTTGTTGATAACCTTCCTCGAAAATTTCTTGAAAAGCTGTTTTCATTTTAACGCCTAAATCTCCTTTTGCTTGCATTTTTTTCTGAAAAATATCGGCATTCCAATCATCATTATCATCAATAAAACGATTGTAAAAAACAAATTTATCAGCATCTATTTTACTGGCGATTTGACGAGTGTGTTTCAATAGTTCGTGATAAATGGCCAATGCTTTTTGATCACCAATAGTGGCAGCCAATCGAGTTTTGACGGTTCCAAGAATGGGATTTTTGATAAAAATAATAAGGGCTTTTTTACTCATAAATGCAGAAGGATTTTTAATTGCGATAAGGCGAATAACGATAATATTTAGGACGAGAATCTATGCGAACATGCACCCAATAAACACCCATTCCAGCCGTACTCAACCACTTGTTTTGAGAACCTATTTTTTGCTCATATACTTGTCCGACCATCTCCCAAAGTTGGTGGATTTGTTCAGTTGGAGCATAGCGCACAAAGTTAGCCAAATGCGTATAAGTGCTATTTTCAATCACAGGACAAGGAACGATCAATTGTGCATCGCCTCCCAAATTTCCAAAGGTGACAACACTTTCATTTTGTTGAAAATGTTCCTGAAAAGAATGCGTATCTGGATTTACTTTTGCCAACCCTTTTGCTTCTATCAATACAAATTCAAAGGCTTGTTGAATCGTTTTTTGAGACAAAGGAGGTGTTTCCCAAAAGAAGGCATCGTAAGGCGAATCCACCAAGAGTTGATTGAAGAATGTCCGAAAGTCTATATCTTTTTGCCAGAGCTTTAAGACTTCCTCAAAGGTCAATAAACGCTCTTCTTGCAAAAGACGATATTGACTGCCTGTATAATGGTCTAAATGTTTTGACTGATGGCGGTATTTCATTGGGTTTAGTATGAGTTTTAGGAGCGAAAGGAATTAATAATGGTGAATTGTGAATGCTCAATTATAAATGCGGTTCTTTTTTGAGTTTGTTCTTTCTAGGAGCGAAGGGTTGGATACTTCGTCGTGATGGAAAGTCCCGCTATCCGTTCTTATAAATGCAGCTAAGTTTTAGGCAGCCAACGCTTTGCATTTATACCACTACTATCGGGGCTAGTTGACTTTTGACATAACTTCTTAGTTTTAGGAAAAGGGGCGAACTGTTCATCTTTTACATGTTGGGACGACGGGACGTAAAGGGGACGTTGATATTTTTTATCGAAAAATCTTATAGATAGATTAAAAATCACAAAAGAACCGAAACGTCCCTATTTCTAAAACGTCCCTTTCGTCCCTATTTCTAAAACGTCCCTTTCGTCCCTATTTCTAAAACGTCCCTTTCGT
>JAHDBB010000172.1 GCA_020630635.1 Chitinophagales bacterium | reverse complement strand
ATAATTCACCATTAAAAAAATCACCAGTCACCTCCAATTCATACAATACAAAACCATTGTCAAAGGATTCCAGTTCTTTCCATTCACCATTCGACTTTAAAAACGCCACATTGCGCCACACCGATTCATCCAATAAAAGAGAACGAGTAAATGTTTCGTTAAATAACAAGTAAGTATCGTCTTCTAATTCCATAATATCTTCGCCCAATAAACTAGTCGTTTCAAGATGCGTATAAGCCCGCAAAGGACCTTCCATTGCCAATGTATAAATTGTACGATTAGGCATTGTTTTTTCATTCACCACTTTTGTTACCGCCTTTTCTTGTACATTCAAACGCACCAACTTTTCTATCAAATACCCAAACATGCCCAACTGTAATACACACACAAAAGCAGCAGCAATTAGGCGATAATTTTGATTTTTAACGAAATCCAAAAGACGATTAAAAGCAGGAAAGTAAAGGAGTAAAATAAAGGGAAAAGATAGGAGTAAGTAACGGGTATTTTGAAAGGAAATCCCACCCAAATAAAAGCCATACAACAAAGTCATCAAGATTCCAACAATGACCGCTTGCTTCTTAAAATCACTAGGTCGAACAAAAAATAAAAAAGGAATCCCCAATAAAATATAAGAAGGATGCCACCAATTTTTCAAAACAAAAACAAGGTTAATCACATCATATTGGGCTTGCGATACATCTCGTTCAAACTTGGATTGTAGCAAATGTTGAACGCTCCATAATGAAATACCCTTGTCTCCCAAAAAGCTAAAAAACTCATTACCTCGTATCAAATATTGGGGTAAAAAAGCAAGTCCAATCATCAAAAAAACCAACGGCAACCACTTAAAATCTCGATATTTAAAAAAGTAAAAAACTGTTATCAAAGAAGGAATCAGTAGCAAAGGTGCTGCTATATATCGAGTCATAAATGCAGAAGTAATACAAAAAACAGAAATTAATAATGCCAATGTCTTAGCTTGTTTCCAATACAACAAAGAGTAGTAAAAACCTGCCAATACAAAGACCAAACACAAGGTATCAGTCATCGCCAAAACACCTGCTTTTAAAACATTGGGAGACAACACAAAAAAGATCAAACTAAAAATCCAAGCAGTTGCTTCATACTTTGGAAAAACAAGTTGCAGAATTTTCAAAAAGTAAAAGGCTGATCCTAAAAAAGCAAGAAAACTCACCAAGCGAAGCGCAAAAATAGGATTAAATAGAAAGGAAACAAACGATCCATAAACAGAATAAAGGACAGGTAAAGCCACCCCAAAATCTCCTGCCTCGCTTCCTTGTACATAGCTCTCATACAATGCCTTAGTATATCTCAAATACTCATAACTATCTTGCCCATAATATCCATTAAATCCCACTACTATAATGAGAAATAAGAAGATCAAAACAGGAACACCAAAAAGAAAAAGGTATGATTGAGATTTGGACATAAGAAGTACGCTTGGAATGAAAGTACAAATTTAAAAAAATTCGTGAAATCCAAACAGTATTCACATAAGAACTGTATTCGTGTATTGGTGGCAAAAAATAAAACACTCTTAGTTTTTGAACCTAGTTTCCCGATACATCAAAAAGCTGTAAACCCCTAACAAAAACCACTGTATCAACATACTCGATAACAAAGCTCCTTTAAGCCCCCATATCGGAATCCACCAGATATTGAGCAGTAAGTTAATACCAAAACTCAATAGATTAATTACCAACACCCACAATTCATTTTTTTTGTACAACCAATAAATCAAGGGTGAGTAAACATAAATCGGTAAAACCAACAGTCCTCCCAAAAGAAAATACGTCCAATCCAAAGGATATTGATACAATTGAGTCAAGATAAATGCCACCGCTCCAATACCACCCACAATCATTAGCCATCCCCAAGATAAATTGCTCCAACTAAAGCGCAAAATACTTTGAGGTTTCAAACGATAGATATTTTTCACAAAGGGCTGAATCACCAAACTACCCAAACTTTGTAACTGGATGAAAAAAGCCATCATTACTTGATATAATCCCAACGAATGGTCGTCTAAAAAATAATCAACGGCATACAGATCAATCCGAGAAACCAACATCCCACTTGCGCCCATCAAAAAAAATACAAAGGAGTGACTAAGGTGTTTTTGATCCCATTGAAATACAGATGACAAGTTGGAAGCAAAAGGTACAAATGTAATCAAAGCATTGAATAAAGTCCCAATTGCAAAAAGTTGACAAAGGATCAAAACAGTCAATTCATTTTTGAAAAAGAAAATGCCACCTATTACAATAATACCATTGGCTATTTCCCCAAATAAACTTGGAAAATATCGTTTATAATAATGCTGTAAGACATCGGTAGATTGCAATAGAAAAAAACTGAATAACCAAAGTCCTACAAATGGAAGAAATTCTTTGGAGACAGGAAAAATAAGAAAATACAAAATCGGAAAAATAATAAGCACTAAGCGACTCAAAATATTGCTCGTCCAAAGTTTTTTTAGCTGGGCTGGTTGAAAGCTGATTTCTCGTAAAAGATATTCTCGATTGCCCCAGTTTAAGACCATCGCAAATAAGCCTACGATGATAAAGTAATGTACAAATGCTCCCCAAAGTTCGGGACTTTCTAGATAACGTACCACTAAAAGCGAGGCTCCAAAATTGGTGAGGGCATTTAGCCAAAAACGCAGTAAATTCAAACCTCCTGTCTTGCCTCGTCCCAATAGTTTTCGGAATTTTGCGATCATTCCAAAACGCTTTTGATTTGCTCAATTGTCCAAAGTCCCATCGTTTTTTGAAAATCAGAACCGACTACTTTGTCTTCTATAATTTGGAGGGATGGCGGAAAATTGAAAGGGGCTTTTTCAAAATTCAACCTTCGCCAATTGCCACTTACAATATCTTGGTTTTGAGTTTGTTGAGGAAAGTGAGTAAGTAAAAGATAAGTCGCTCCACTTTGGGTTATATTATGGAAGGCTTGAAAGATATACTCATAAGAAAGATGAACTAAACAGTCTCGACAAAAAATCAAATCGGCTTTGGGTAAGGAAGAATGACAAATATCTAAGGTCAAAAACTCAATGTTTGCACTCGCATGTTTCTGCTTGTTTTCTTGCACTAAGTCTTCCACAATATCGCCTCCGATATATCGGGTATTCGTCCAGTCTAAATGTTGCATCCAATAAAAATCGCCACATGGAATGTCTAAAATACTTTTGATTTGATACTTTTCAAAAAAGGCTGGCAATTGTTTTCGTAAATACTCGGTATTGGCTAAGTTGGAACCTGATCCTGAAACGGATTCGGTCGCATCCCAATGGCTTTTGGACTCGAAAATCTCGGTGAAAATCGAATCTAAAGAACGGTCTTTGAAGCGTTTATTGACTTGTGCCGTCTTCCATTGTATGTACCATTTTTTTAGCATAAGTTTTTGATTCTGTACGTGGTTTTGGGACGAGGGGACGTTTTAAGAAATGGGGCGAAAGGGACGTTTGTGGTTCTTTACTTGATTTTGGGACGATGGGACGTTTTAAGAAATGGGACGAAAGGGACGTTTTGCGGTTCTTTACTTGGTTTTGGGGACGAAGGGGACGTTTTTTCTTATCATAGATAACTTTATCGATTTATTAAAAATAACGTCCCCTCACATCACTTATCGTCCCTTTACGCCACTTTTTACATTCACTAAGAAGTACTTTCCTCAACCAACTAGACCTGATAGTAGCGGTATGAATGTAATTGCGTTGGCTTCACAAAACTTGGCTGCATTCATAAGAGCGGATAGCAGGGAGACCCATTGCAATGAAAGAGTAATAACCATTCTCTCCTAAAAATCATACACCTTCTCAACATAAGCCTTTATCGTATCATCCACTGTTAGAACTTGCCTTGATTGATAATCAACTGGATGATTTAAGAAAAATTGTAGGTAATTCAATAGCTCTGATTCGTTTTGAGCGACCCGCCATTTTTCACCTTCCTTTGCGACACCCACTTCATAGGAAACAATGTGCATACCGCTGTGCAATGCTTCGTAAAAAACATAGGCTTGTGACTCATATAAGGAAGGATGCAGTAAGATTTTTGATTGATTCATCAGTTGCATGACCTCCTCTCTTGGAATCAAACCTTTTAAAATCACATTTTCCTCTAAATTCAGTTCTTTGATTTTTTGTTCTAAAAAAGGACGTTCTTTTCCTTCGCCCAAGATACAACTTTTTATGGAAGGAAACGATTTTTTGAGTTGAGCAATGAGATCAATAAAACATCCATAGTTTTTGAGTTGTATGAGACTGCCCACTCCCAATATATCAATATCTCGTTGAGTTTGGGAAGGAATCGGAAATTGAGCAACATCCATCCCCCAAGCAATCAAAAAATCTGCTTGACGATTGATGGCTTCTTGTAAGATTTTGTTTTGAAAAGGAGAAAGTAAAATGAGTTTTTGGATATTTTGAAAAGGCAGGACTTTGAGATAACGAGATTGTTTGCGGACATCTTGACCCATTGCCGTCGCATAGTGTGGAATGTCGTAATAACGGGAAAGATAACAGCCCATCAAAGCGCAGTCATGAAGCCAAAAGGAATGAATGCAGTCTATTTTTTGTAGCCTCTTTATTTGCTGAAAATAGCGAAACATTTTGAACCAATATGGTGGCTTTCGATAGGAAGAGCGAAAATTGGCTTGGCAGGGATAAACGGTGACATTGTGCCATTTATAGGGTTCAGAACGCAAAGGTTGGTGAAGACTGATAATGGAAATGCGCCATTGAGGATACTTTAAGGATAGCTCTCTCACATATACTTGGAAAGAGGGAGAACTCATGCTATAATGTTCGTCAATGGGAAAAAGAGGTGTTAGGAAAAGCAAGTGTTTTTCATAGGTCATAGGAAGGAAAAAATGGATACAAAAAAGCCACAAACATATGAACTTGATGGCAGAAGTAGATTTATTTTTTAACACACAACCAACAAAAAGGCGAGTCCTTCTCTCTCCTCAACTTTGCCCACCATTTTGAAGGAGGAACATACAACTTTTTAGGATTAAAAGCCATAATCGCCTCCCAACTATGATGATGATACTGTTCGCTCATCGCCTCCACACCCATTTTTTGATAATACTCCTTTGTTCGTTCTCTTGCCTTTGCAACCTCTTCCACTTGATAAAAAGGACTATCAATAATATGAATTTCTCCATCCGAATTTATCAACTCAAATAAGCGATCAAACAATTCAGGAATCGAAGGAAAGTATTGAATCAAGCCATTGAGAACAACTAAATCAAAAAAGTTAGTAGGAAGATGGGCTTTAAAAACATCAGCATGAACAAAGTCAATAGACTGATCCTTAAAGACTCTTGCCCCTTGTTCCAACTCCAAAAGATTAATATCCAAAGCAAAGACATGGGCTTGTGTTTTTTCACTAATTCGATGAGCAAACCAGCCATTTCCACAACCCAAATCCAAGATATTTTGAGCCGTTTTGACTTTGGGATAAGCCAAAAAACGATTCATAGATTTAGTCCGAATTTTCCAAAGATTAAAGTGTGTATCTTCTTGTGATGCAAAAGGCAATTGAGCAACTGCTTCATCAGCATATACCCAATGCTCCAACTCTCGTACTTTCAAATAATCTTCTTCAAAAGAACGATCAGGTGGAGTCACCAGATACACCCCATTTTGTTGATTCGTCAAAAAGCCCAAGCCCAATTTACTTCTTATCGTCTTGCAAATCTTTGAAGATACCTTCTAACTCTTTGATGATGTCAGTTGCATCATTTTCCAACGTATTTTTCATATCATTGAGTTTATTTTTCAACTCGGGATCATTTTCGACACGTTGGTTAATACCTTTTGTTTTTTCAGCGACCTTATCAATCACATTTTTCAACTTAGAGATGGTTTCATCAGAGTTTTTCAACTTGTCCTTACTAATACCTATCAACTCCTCCGCATTATTCCCCAAGTTATCCAGTAAAGACTTGGCCTCTTGTGCTGTTTTATCAATATTTTGTTCTGCCTCTGCACAACCTGTCAAAAGCAATCCCATAAAAGCGAGTAAAAGAAATATCTGTTTCATAATTAAAAGAATTTTTACAAAAATACAATTTATGGCTATCCTATAGGATAGAAAAAATTATAGCCTACAATTAAAAGCAACAAACTAGGGATAAGAAAAATTAAAACAGTATCAAAAATATTATATCCTGTATGGGGTTTAGATAACCTTAAAAGACATTTGTAAGAAATCATAAAAATACACAAACATCCTCCTATAATTATTAAAGGATTAGGTACAATCATCATATAAACAATAAATGCAAAAACAGGATAAGAAAAAGTTAAAATAATTTTTTCTATTGGATTTATTTTGGGTGGTTTTAGCATAATTGTTCTATGTTTCTTATTTATAAAATCAAATAAACACCACTATACAAAAAACTAAAAGTACTATCTTTGAGACACTAAAAAAGGGCTAAAGCTCTATTCGCTTTGCCCTTTTTTTGCTATTTATTTCCTCACCCTTAAAATTTTCAATTATGATTATTTTAGGTCTCGTGCTAATTTTCGCATTCATTGTTATTTTCTTTGGCTCAATCGCCTTTGAGCTAAGAGATATAAACGAAGATGACGAAATAGGCATCAAAGATTAGGTTTTGAAATAAAAGCCTAAACTGGGGGACAGGTTGCATCTGTTCCCCTTTTTAGTTTACAAATATAACGAAAAACTTTAAATATAGTTTTCCTTACAACTAGTTTGGACAATGTAAGCCTATCACATAGGACACATTTGGAGAAGTGAATGTTTAAAGCAAATTTTAATTCTGAGTTCAATTTACCAACCACTACCATTATAAAAAAACATCTCAGAACCGAAAAAGAAGCGTTGGCAATGCTCAATTACTGGTAGCGGAGCGTAAGCCTTGCGGGCGGAACGTATGATTGAGCGAGATTTTATTTCGGGGTCGCCCAGACATTTTTATCGACTGAAAAATGAAAGCCCGTCTGGCGAAGACAAGGAAATGGACAGTCAAAACACATAGAAAAAGGCTTACAAAATACCTAAAAAAACAATTTTCCACCCCAAACTCCCATCACAATATCAAAGGACAAGCAACCAGTTCAAAGCCAAAACCCATCACCAGTCACCTGTCACTCGTTTACCAGTCACCAATTACGAAACCGACTCTTTCTGCGACTCCATAAACTCTTTATGCGCCAAAAACCTTTCCGCTTCCAACGCCGCCATACAACCCGTTCCAGCAGCCGTTACCGCCTGACGATACAACTTATCTTGTGCATCACCAGAAGCAAAAACACCTGCCACATTGGTTTCCGTACTATCTCCTTTTGTAATCAAATAGCCTTCACTATCCATATCCAACCAATCTTTGAAAATATCCGTATTCGGTTTATGACCGATAGCCACAAAGAAACCTGTTACATCAATCACTGATTCTTCATTGGTTTTATTATTTTTGACTTTTGCACCAACCACTCCTTCATCACCCAAAACTTCCACCGTTTCCGTATTCCAATGAATTTGAATATTCGGTGTTTGCAATACTCTCTCTTGCATAATTTTAGAAGCCCTCATTTCATCTCTTCTAACCAACATATGGACTTTATTACACAATTTTGCCAAGTACAATGCCTCTTCAGCAGCCGTATCTCCACCTCCAACGATAATTACATCCTGATTTTTATAGAAAAAACCATCACAAACCGCACAAGCTGATACACCACCACCGGCATCTCTTAAACGAATTTCCGATTCCAAACCGAGCCATTTAGCCGACGCACCTGTTGAAATAATCACCGTATCGGCCAAAACAGTCGTTTTTTCATCTACGACCAATTTATGAGGTATTTCAGAAAAATCAACAGAAGTCACGATTCCAAATCGAATATCGGTACCAAATCGTTCTGCTTGTTTTTTAAAATCCTCCATCATTTCAGGTCCCATAATACCATCCGCATAACCAGGATAATTTTCCACATCTGTCGTATCCATCAACTGACCACCCCATTGCAAACCTGTCACCATTACAGGATTCAAGGCAGCCCTTGCCGCATAAATAGCTGCTGTATAACCCGCAGGTCCAGAGCCAATAATAAAACATTTTACGTGTTCGAGATTTTCACTCATTTTAAATCTATTTTTTATTGATTAAACTTTACACTTTTTAGGAGAGAACGGTTATTACTCTTTCATCGCAACGGGTCTCCCCGCTATCCGTTCTCATTCGTGTTGCCTTGTTTTTTTAAGCCAACGCTTCTACACGAATACCACTTCTATCGGGTCTAGGTGGTTAAGTTCCGTACTTCTTAGTCCTAGAATAGGGACGTAAAAGGGGCGGATGTGACGTAAGGGAACGCTTATTATTCAATAGATCAAATTAATTTGTACTATTACATCTCGTCATCCCATAATCACGAACAGAACCATGAGGGTGGATGCATGAAATGAACCGAAAACGTCCCATCATCCCAAAACCACACATAGAACCAAAAGAAGCACAAAAATAAACGAAATCCTGCAAGCCTTTCCGTATTTCAGCCGATACTTTCCAAAATATTTAACTTTTTCGTATCTCCAGTAATGATTAAAAGGCAAAATGCTAATTTTAGACAAAGAGATTTTTTGATAGATAAGGAAAAAAACGGAATCATAGCAGGGCTACGATGAGTATTTTTGACGAAATATATCAGAAAATCTCCAAGTCTAAAACAGTAAGTTGTTTTTTTATCATTACTTAACAAAATTTTAGGAAAAAGTGTTCTATTTTTGTGAACAAGGCGAAAGAACTCAAAATGAATTAATTTTTTTCGCTCCATAAAAAGCTTCTCACCCAACTATATTATCCCCTTATTTCATATCCAAAATCACCAACCTTTTTACTCAAAAAAGGTTAAAAATAGTATATGCAACAAGAAACTTTTAATCCATCTGATTTAGAATCGACCTACTTTTTCGATTCAGATCATCCACTCATTCAAGATTTCACCTATAAAACCATTGGAGAAGCCCATACAACCCTTGAAAAAGTCTTAGCACTCTATTATACGATTCGAGACGGCTGGCGATACAATCCTAGCAAAGTTCATCGAAATCCCATCTATATGAAGGCGAGTTACATCGTCCAGCAAAAGGAAGGGCATTGTATTGATAAAGCAACTTTGATGGTGGCTGGTTGTCGAGTGATTGGGGTTCCTGCTCGTATCGGCTTTGCAAAGGTCCAAAACCATATTGGGACAGAAAAGCTGGAAGAAAAACTCAAAACGAATGTTTTAGTGCCTCATGGCTATGTCGATGTCTTTTTGGATGGCAAATGGGTCAAAGCAACACCTGCCTTCAATAAAGGACTTTGCGATAAATTGGAGGTCATTCCCTTAGATTTTAACGGACAAGAAGACTCTATCTTCCAACAATATGACACCAAAGGCGGTCAATTTATGGAATATTTGGAGGATTATGGAGGCTTTTCAGATTTGCCCTTACTCTTTATGTTTCAACTGATGAAGAAGGAATATCCCCACTTATATCCCGAAAAAGAGGAAGACATCGCAAAAGGAATCGCTGACTTCTTTGAATTGGTCAATTCTTGATTTATATTTGTGATAATAAAAGGAGAATAAGGGTTCTGTCCTTGCTTGTATAGACCCGATAGTAGTGGTATTCGTGTGTAAGGCTTTAGACCACAAGTCGAAAAGACTTGCGGTAGAAGGCTAGGCGACACGAATAAGAACGGATAGCGGGGAGACCCGTGACGACGAAGCTACTTTTGTTCTCTCCTAAAAATAAATATAGAAGAATAAAAGCTGATTGTTGAATATTGTGAACAAAGAGCAAAAATGAGCAGAGTCACCAATCACTTGTACCCATCACTTAAATAAAATATAGCCCATGAAGTCAATAGAAAAAAAGCACTTTTTGATAGCCATTGGTTTGGTATTTATAGCCGCCTTTGCACGATTTATGCCTCATTTTTGGAATTTTACGCCTATTGCAGCCATTGCATTGTTTAGCGGAGTCTATTTTAAAAACAAAATCTGGGCATTCGCTTTACCAATCCTGTGCCTATTCGGAGGCGATATGATCTTACAAGCTCAATATTGGGCTGGAAACGCCGCCTATCCTGCCTTTTTTCCAGGAACATGGGCAGTTTATGCCAGCATCCTTTTGATAGTTGCCCTTGGCTTTTTGTTCCATAACAAAGTCACGCCATTGCGAGTCTTAGGAGGCGCATTAGCAGGTTCTATCCTGTTCTTTATCATCACCAACTTTGCGGCTTGGGCAACGGATTATCAAACCTACCCCGTCAAAACAGTTGGGACATTGGTAGAAGCATACATCGCAGGTATCCCATTCTATAGAGGGACATTGATAGGCGACTTATTCTATAGTGGCTTATTATTTGGTTCATTTGAGTTGATAAAATCTCGTATAACGATGCCTGTATTGGCAAAAAAGTAGTTTTTAAAGTCAAAAAATAGAAGAAAATGGTTTGGTGATTCACTCATCAAACCATTTTTTTTGTCACAAATACCCAAAAATGGAATCTCCCACATTGGCTTGGTACAAATATCCTTTGCCCAAAGGAACAAATTATACAAAAAAAGACTTGTTAGATAGGAAAAATGTGGTCATCGTCTTCGATTATTGCCAAATTCGTTTGGGAGTGATTTTTAAGGAAGGCTGGCAATTTCTGTTTGAACATTACAAACTTGAAGGCATTTTAGACATTGACAAAGAAAGTGGTTGGTTGGATGATGATGACTTGGGCGAATGGATTGTCTATATTTACTATCATTCTTTTATCGGAGGATACGATCCTATCCACAAAATCTTTGGTAAATTTGATGAAAAAAATGGTGCATTTATCAACGAAAAAGGCATCTCTAAAAAAATAGATTGGAA
>JAHDBB010000171.1 GCA_020630635.1 Chitinophagales bacterium | reverse complement strand
CACCAGTCACTAATAATCCAACTGATAAAAACTCCCTTCAGAAAATTCCACACTCATTACATTTCCCTGTAAATCCGAGTATTTAAATATACCTGAAAAAGTACCACTCAATTTACCACTTCCAGACTCTGTAATTTGTAAGCTTGTAGGATCAGTAGAACCCGTCACATAAATCACAGCCCCTCCAGCTTCAGGAATATACTTGCCAGTAAACTCATCATGAGCCCCAAGAGCATCATCAGCAATCGTCAACTCCAATCTTGAATTATCAGCATCAATGGCTGTGATCACGATACTAGCCCCTGACGTGACTGAAGTATTACCGGTTTCCCAAGTATTACCATCCAATTGAACTGTTACTGTATTGGGCGTACCACAAGAAGCACAAACGCCTCCACAATCAATCCCCGTTTCATCTTGGTTTTGAATACCATCACTACAGCTAGCAGTATCATAAATACAAGAACCATCATCTTCTTCTGCTTCTGCATCATAGTTGGCAGCAGTTGCATCTGTACATCCCTCTTCTTTGCCACAACTGCTAATAAAGCCCGTCATTAAACAAAGAATTAATAAATACTTCCATACTTTTTTTCGATTCATCATCTTATTTTGTGTAATTAAAAAATAGACTTTCTCACCTACCCAATAAAAAAAGAGCTGGTCGCTTATGAAAATCTGTTGTTTGTTTTTTCCATCTCCCTATACTTTGTGAGAAGATCTCTTGAGTCGGCAAAGTCAAATCTACTGCTACACACAGTTTAATATGATTGGGACAATGCTTAAATAATTGCTCCAACAACTTATTATTACGATAGGGAGTTTCTATAAAAATTTGTGTATAACCTTCTTTCTGTACCCATTGTACCAATCTCTTTATCTTACGCACTCTTTCTGGTCCATCAATCGGCAAATAACCATGAAACGTAAATTGCTGTCCATTGAAACCTGAAGCCATCAATCCCAATAAAATGGAAGAGGGTCCCACCAATGGTTGGACAGGTATTTTTTGTTGGTGTGCTGCGGCAACAACCAATGCACCAGGGTCTGCAACCGCAGGACTTCCTGCCTCAGAAATCAAACCGATGGCTTGTCCTTCTAAAGCACTTTTCAAAAATCCATTGATCCCTACATGTTTATTATGTTTATCCAACACATGAAATGTCAAATCATCAATAGCTGTTTGAATTCCCAACTTAATGAGATAACGACGGGCATTTCGCTCATTTTCGACAATATACACCCGTATTTGGTTTACCAAAGATAATACGTAAGGCGGAACAATTTGGATGTCCTCTCCTCCCAATAAATTTGGGATCAAGTACAAAGTTCCTTTATTTGTTAAATTCATAAACTGTATGATTCCGCTTTTGATATTGAAGTTTATTGATTCAATTAGCTATCTTTGCGCTTTTCTAATTGCAAAACTAATAATAAATATGCAAAAGTTTCCTTCAATTAAAATACTATCTCTTTGCCTTGTTTTATTGATGTCTCTCACCTTATTCACTTCTTGTGAAGATGAAATCGAAGGTTGTACAGATGCTACTGCCAATAATTATGACCTAGATGCTACCTTAGATGATGGTTCTTGTATGTATGATTTAGAAGGTTGTACAGATAGCAACGCTACCAACTATAATACAGAAGCCAATATAGATGATGGCTCTTGTGAGTATCCAGCTACTCCATTTTTAGGTGCTTATGATGTTGTAGAAACATGTGAGTTTTCACAAGATACTTATACCATGACCATTGAAGAAGATGCATTTGACCAAATTGGAACGATTAGCTTAGTTAATTTTTACAATGCTTGCACGGTTACAGCTTTGGTAGATGGCAGCAATATTACCATCGAAGAACAAACTTGCGCTACCAATACAACTGTAGTAGGTACAGGTACATTAGAAGGCAACGTTTTAACCATCAATATGTCTGTTGACGGTACCATTCCCTTTGACTGCACCCTTGTTGCGACTCAACAATAATTTTTTTATTAGGAGCGAATGGTTTAGAGCTTTGTCGTACTAGAAAGTCCTGCTATCCGTTCTTATGAAGGCAGCCACACACCAATAGGACATTTTTTTTTCAAAAAAAATGTCCTATTGCTATGCCTGTGCATTCATACCACTTCTATCAGGGCTAGTTGGTTAAGAACACGACTTCTTAGAACCAACTATTAATATTAGAATCAAGTGAAAAAATATATCTTTTTATGGATGAGTTGTCTATTTTTGATAACGCTTATTGTCAGTTGTAAAAAAGAAGGTTGTACAGATCCTTTTTCAATCAACTACGATTTTAAGGCTGATGAAGATGATGGTTCTTGTATTCTTCCCAAAGAACTATTTTTAGGTACTTATGATGTTGAAGAGAATTGTACCAATGGGTATAAAGTATATGAAATGGTCATTGAGGAGGTATTATGGGGAACAGATAATACCGTAGGAATGATGCCCATACAAGATAGTCTTGCTATATATGCTTCTACCAAGAAAGATAGTACTATCAAATTTTTTATTCCTGATATATTTGATGAGTCGGGCAATTATATTGGAGCTATTGAAGGTAGTGGATTTATTGAGAATGATATTTTGAAGTTTGATTATACAGTATCCTATATAGATAGCACTCTCGAAACCATTGAATGCTCTTTCGTAGCGACCAAAAAATAAATACAGACTCTAAGAAATCCTGTCCTCAACCAACTAGCCCCGATGGTAGTGGTATTCGTGTATAGCGTTGGCTTCGCAAAACTTAGCCACACGAATAAGAACGGACAGCGGGACTTGCCAATACGACAAAGCACATCACCTTTCGCTCCTAAAAAAGAAAATGTCAAGAGCAGAACAATACTTCTCCTTCAAAAGTTATCATTGTAAAAATAACTACCTCACTCCATCGTTTTGAAAGAAACCTTTATCTTATGTTGAAACAATTTGGTTGCTTACTATTAATTGGTTTATTAACTGTACAAAGTCTATGGGGACAAGAAAGACCCATTGGAGAATGGCAGGTTTATTTACCTTATAAGCGTTTTAGTACCTTGACCTTAGCAGAAGATAAACTATATATAGGAACGGATGATTCTTTTATTTGTACCTACGACTTAGAAGATCAATCTATCCAAACGTATTCCAATTTAAATGATTTTGCAGAACCCGAAGTCGAGCAAATCGCTTATGATCCCGCCCAAGCAACCCTTTGTATTGCCTACCAAAATTCTAATATAGATTTGCTCAAAGATGGTCGTTTAATTAATATGCCTGAAATTAAAAATAAAACCATCATTGGCGATAAGAATATTTATGATATTCACTTCATAGATTCATTGGTTTATTTAGCTTGTGGTTTTGGGATAGTTGTGTTAGATAGTGAAAAGGAGGAAGTAAAAGATACCTATTATATCGGTCCTCAAGGGGATCGTATCAAAGTGTATTCTGTAACCGATGATGGACAGACTTTGATGGCAGCTACAGAGTTGGGAGTTTTTAGTGCCGACCTTTCTAATCCCAACCTCATTAACTTCAATAAT
The DNA here is from genome assembly GCA_020630635.1 of Chitinophagales bacterium. Lineage (GTDB taxonomy): Bacteria > Bacteroidota > Bacteroidia > Chitinophagales > UBA2359 > JAHDBB01. The sequence goes on along the minus strand of JAHDBB010000171.1, from coordinate 7,420 downwards.
TGGTATCAACATGATATAACGGATGGCTTGCCCAGTGAAACACCAGCCACTGCCATCGCCTTTTTTGACAGTCATTTTTTTGCGGCTGTAGGTTCTCAATTATATCGTTGGGACAATGAAATGTGGACGAGTGTTTATGAAACAACTCCCCTATCTTTTGAAGGTGATTGGACCATCATAAAAGCAAGGGCTAGCGAAAATCATCTGGTCTTAACAGAGAACTTGATCTCGTCTTCGGATAGTTTGATGACGGACGAATTGGGTAAAGTAGTCGTTTTGGATAAATCCTTAAATGCAACTACTTATGATGGATACTATTTTAAACGAGTCAAAGAAGCCATATTTTATGAGGCTTCTGGCGAAGTATGGGCTGTTGATGAATGGCGCAGTATTGTAAGGGTCAGAGATGGAGAAATTTCAAGCTCTTTTAGTGTCAATGGACCACAAACCATCGGAGCTTGGAAGTTGGCTATTGAGAATCAAAATTTATGGGTAGCTCCTGCAACGATTACAGGTTCTTGGGGAAAAGGAACAGATCGTTCTGGTTTTTTCAAATTAGAAAATGGAAATTGGAACTCTATAAAGCCTGATCCAGCCGTCAAAGATATTGTTGATATAGCTTTTGATCCCAATAGTAATAAAACCTATTTGGCTTCTTATAATGATGGATTACTTGTATTTGAGAATGGTAGTTTCACCAATACTTTCACTCCTGACAATAGCAGTCTTTTATCAACCAGTGGAGACCCCACTTCCATTCGCATTAGTGGATTGACTTTTGATCAACAAAGTAATCTTTGGGTTGCCAACTATGGAGCTGTCCGACCCATTTCTGTCATGACTCCCAATGGAGATTGGGCTAACTTCGCTTTGACCAATACAACAGGCGTGACAGATGTTCATGATTGGGTAACGGAAATGGTGGTCGATCCTTTTAACAATATTTGGGCAGTCGTTCGAGGTACAGGCATTTACGTATTCAATACGGGGGAAGATGTATTAGACCCATCGGATGATCAATCTCGCTTTTTTCAAAAGATCGACTTTAATAATGGGATTCCCAATAATGCGGCTAATTGTGTTGTAATTGATAAAGAAGAGGAAGTATGGGTCGGCACAGAAGAAGGTATCGCTATATTTTATTGTACCAGTGATCCATTCAATGAAAACTGTGAATTTTCTAAACCCATTGTTCAATTGGAAGGGGAAAACGAACCTGTTTTTGTTTTGGATGGAACCAGTATTTCAACGATTGCTGTGGACCCTGCTGATCGTAAGTGGATTGGAACCAATCAAGGCGTTTTATTACTTTCACCTGATGGTAAAGAAACCATTCAACAATTTAATGTAGAAAATAGTCCTCTCTTATCCAACAACATTCAGGATATTGAAGTGAATGCACAAACGGGAGTCGTTTATATTGCAACAGATAAAGGTATTTGTAGCTATCAATCGGATGCGTTGGATGGTGGTGATGGTATGAATGATGTGGTCGTGTATCCGAATCCTGTTCGACCTGATTATATAGGCAATATTGCGATTCGGGGTTTGGTGGATAATGCCAATGTAAAGATAACGGATATTAGTGGTCAATTGATTTATGAAACGACCGCTTTGGGTGGTCAGGCTATTTGGGATGGCAATAATTATAATGGTGTACGGGCGAAGACGGGGGTGTATGTGGTACTTTGTGCGAGTCCTGATGGTTCGCAAACGGTGAGTACGAAGTTGTTTTTGGTGAATTAGTACAATGTCAGATTAATTTTTGCAGTTTTTTTGAGGGTTTTCATAACCATTTTCTGTGTGTTTTTACTGTTCTTTTCCTTGTCTTCGCCAGACGGGCTTTCATTTTTCAGTCGATAAAAATGAAACAAAAATCTTGCTCAATCATACGTTCCTTTCGCAATGCCAACACCCCGCTACCAGTAATTGAGCATCGCCAACGCTTCTTTTTCGGTTCTAACTTGTACAGATCAAATCAGCATCCAAAAATTGAGTAAATTTTTCTTACGGTGTAATTAGTAGGATATTTTTTATACTCTATCATTGATTGTCTGTAGTTGCTTTTCAGTTCTTGGTTTTGGAACAAAAGACATTTTTTGGAGTTTATGCCTATTGTCAATAATCCATAGTTTTCAGTTTGTCTTAGTGAATAGTTTTATGGACTATTGACCATCGACTCTACAACTGGCACTAAGAAATGGTGTCTTTTCAAAATAGCCCTGATAGGAGTGGTATTCGTGTAATAGCGTTGGCTTCAAAAAACGTTGGCGACACGAATAAGAACGGATAGCAGGACTTTCTGTAACGACAACGCACCCAACCTTTCGCTCCTAATAGAGAAAAATCACGAACAGAACCGAATTAATAATTCACCATTTATAATTAATCATTAAAGAATCCCTTCGCTCCAAAAACAAAAAAGCCACTCCCGAAAGAGCAGCTTTTCTAAATTCATTTATATCTTTAAAGTAGGATTAAGCATTTCCCTCTTTAATCTTATTCAACGCACTTCCCGCCTTAAACCATTCGATTTGATTTTCACTATAGGTATGTTCTACGGCAAAACGATCTTTGGTTCCATCAGCGTGATTAAGAACGACCGTTAATGGTTTGCCTGGTGCAAAATTTTCTAAACCTAAAATGTCTACTACATCGTCTTCTCTCACTTTGTCATAGCTGCTTTTCATTCCAAAAGTCAATGCCAAAACCCCTTGCTTTTTCAAGTTGGTTTCGTGGATACGAGCAAAAGACTTAACAATAACGGCTCTCACGCCTAAATGACGAGGCTCCATCGCTGCATGCTCTCTCGAAGAACCTTCACCCAAGTTTTCCTCACCAAAAACCACTGAACCAAAACCTTCTGCTTTGATGGTTCTTGCTGTTGCAGGAACAGGTCCATAGTCTTGGGTAATTGGATTGTAGATGTTATTGGTTGCATCATTAAATGCGTTTACAGCTCCTGTATAGCAGTTTTCTGAGATATTGTCTAAGTGACCTCTGAAACGCAACCAAGGACCTGCCATTGAGATATGGTCTGTTGTGCATTTACCTTTCACTTTCATCAAAAGCTTCATGCCTCTAAGGTCTGTTCCCTCCCAAGGCGCAAAACCTTCTAACAATTGTAAACGCTTTGATTTTGGATTCACAACGACCTCTACATCTTTACCGTTTTTGACAGGCTCAATGTATCCAGGATCTTCTACATCAAAACCTTTGCTTGGCAACTCGTCTCCAGTAGGTTCTGCCAACATTACTTCTTCCCCTTTGCTATTTTTAAGTGTATCAGTCAAAGGATTGAAAGTCAATGTACCAGCCAATGCCAATGCCGTTACAATTTCGGGAGAAGCGACAAATGAGTGTGTATTAGGATTACCATCATTACGCTTTGAGAAGTTTCTATTAAAAGAAGTAATGATGGAGTTTTTCTTGTCAGGGTCATCGGTATGTCTCGCCCATTGTCCAATACAAGGACCACAAGCATTGGCTAAAACGACTCCGCCAATTTTTTCAAACACCTCCAATTGTCCATCTCTTTCTACGGTAAAACGAACTTGTTCAGAACCAGGAGTTACCGTAAATTCTGATTTAGCTTTTAATCCATTATCTAGTGCTTGTTGAGCTAAGGAAGCGGCTCTATCTAAATCTTCATAAGAAGAGTTGGTACAAGAACCAATCAAACCAACTTCCAATGTTTCAGGCCATCCATTTTCTTTAACCACTTTGGCAAATTCTGAAATCGGAGTTGCTAAGTCTGGTGTGTAAGGACCGTTGATGTGTGGCTCTAAAGTAGAAAGGTCAATCTCGATCACTTGGTCAAAATACTTTTCTGGATTTTTGTAAACCTTTGGATCTGCTGTCAAATGATCTGCCACTTTATTTGCGGCTTTGACCACATCTTGACGACCAGTAGCCTTTAAGTAGCGTTTCATAGATTCATCGTAAGCAAAGATAGAAGTTGTTGCACCGATTTCAGCTCCCATATTACAGATCGTTCCTTTACCTGTACAAGACATACTTTCTGCACCTTCCCCAAAATATTCTAAGATCGCACCTGTTCCACCTTTCGCTGTCAAGATACCAGCCACTTTTAAGATTACATCTTTAGGAGCTGTCCATCCACTCATTTTACCTTTAAGGTGTACACCGATCAACTTAGGCATTTTCAATTCCCAAGACATTCCAGCCATCACATCTACAGCATCCGCACCACCAACACCAATAGCGACCATTCCCAATCCTCCTGCATTTACTGTATGAGAATCCGTTCCAATCATCATACCTCCAGGAAAAGCATAATTTTCTAAAACTACTTGGTGAATAATACCTGCACCTGGTTTCCAAAATCCAATTCCATATTTATTAGAAACCGAAGCTAGAAAATCATACACTTCTTTGTTGGTTCCCAACGCTTCTTTCAAATCTTTTTTTGCTCCTGTCTTCGCCAATATTAAGTGGTCACAATGTACGGTTGAAGGAACCGCAACTTTTTTCTTACCTGACTGCATAAATTGCAAAAGAGCCATTTGTGCGGTTGCATCTTGCATCGCCACTCTATCGGGTGCAAAATCAACGTAGTCTTCCCCTCTACCAAATTTTTTCAATGTCATGGTTTTGTAGAGGTGTGTGTACAAAATTTTCTCTGTAAGTGTCAAAGGTCCTTTCACCTTTTTTCTTACAGCTTTGATAGCGTCATCAAGGTTTGCATAAACCTTTTTAATCATTTTAATGTCAAATGCTGCCATATACCAATATTTTATTTTAGATGAATTTCATTTAAAAGCGCAAAGATAATTAATTATTGTGAATCAATGTATTAGTCATTGGGTTAGTCATTAATTTTTATGTTAAAGACGAAAAAACATTTCTGTTTATTTTATACTTTTTCTTTTTGGAGAGAACAAAAACTGCTTCGTCGTGGCAGGTCTCCCCGCTATCCGTTCTTATTCGTGTTGCCAACGTTTTCCTAAGCCAACGCTTCTACACGAATACCACTTCTATCGGGTCTATGTCGTTGTGGAAAGTATTTCTTAGTACCAGCTTTTTAAATTTTAATATTAAATTTCTAAATCTAAAAAAGCATAAACAAAACCACAAGTCACTTGTAACTTGCCACCAGTCACTCAAAAAAATCTCCTTATCTCCAAATAGATTATTCGTAAAAGAAGATGAATTTGTTTGGATATATCCTATAATTTTTCAAAATAAGGTGTACTTTTATATTTCAAGGAACAAACCATATAGTCTCACTTTAAACAACCACTTTTCATAAAAAATAAATCCCTAACCATGATAAAAAAAATATTATTGCTTCTATTGGTTTTATTAATCTTGGGGCAACTCATTCGGATAGACAAAAGTGTTCCTGATACGGATGCTCAATTAGATTTATTTGCGATGCATGATGCGCCTGCGGATATTAAAGCAATGGTCAAAGGAGCTTGTTATGATTGCCACTCGTATGAAACGGTCTATCCTTGGCAAACAGAAATCGCTCCGGTCTCTTGGTGGATCAAAGGTCATATCAAGAACGGAAGACTCAACACTAATTTTTCAGAATGGGGAAGTTATGATAAGAATAAACGCAAGTATAAGGGAGAAGAATGTTCTGAAGTATTAGAAGACTTACGGATGCCTCCAAAGTCTTATCGTTTTATGCACACCGCTGCCCAATTGAGCGAAGATGATCGGAAGAAGTTGGCGGATTGGTTTAGGAAATTATAAAGAACGACTATCACATTATACCGCAAGTCTTTTCGCTTAAACTACTCTACCGCAAGTCTTTTTGACTTGTGGTTTACCCCCCTCAAGTCTTTTCGACTTGAGATAGACAAGCACCTAAAAAAACACCAAATAATGAGCAGAAATTATAAATTTCACGACCCTGATGGTTTATATTTTGTGACTTCAACAGTTGTTCATTGGATAGACGTTTTTACAAGAAGACAATACAAAGAAATTATCATTGATAGCCTAAACTATTGTGTAGGCAATAAAGGTTTAGTAGTACATGCTTATGTCATTATGAGTAATCATATTCATATCATAATATCAAAATCTTCAAGTGATACTTCATTTTCTGCTATTATGCGTGATTTTAAAAAATTTACAGCTACACACATTATCAAAGCCATTAAAGAAAATATACAAGAAAGTCGTCAAGATTGGATTTTAAAAGCTCTGTTGATAACTGGAAAGCGAAATGCAAATAATAAGAATTACCAGTTTTGGCAACAGCATAATCATCCGATACAGATAGAAGGAGAGATGATCGACCAAAAATTAGAGTATATTCATTATAATCCTGTAAAAGCAGGTTGGGTTTTAGAACCTCAGGAGTTTTATTATTCAAGTGCGAGGAATTATGCTGGCTTGGAAATTCCTTTAAAAATATCTTCTATTTTTGATGGAACTTTGATCTGAAAATGCAAGTCAAAAAGACTTGCGAAAGTGATGGATGTTAATACCACAAGTCAAAGACTTGCAGGAGGAAAATGGGGTTAAAAAAATTGGGAAAAACATACATATTAATACCACAAGTCAAAAAGACTTGTGGGAGGAAAATGGGGTAAATAACGTGAATTTGGGATTAAAATGGTATTTTTTGTGAGGTGTTTTGTAAACCATTCTCTGTGTGTTTTGACTGTTCGTTTCCTTGTCTTCGCCAGACGGGCCTTCATTTTTCAGTCGATAAAAATGAAGCAAAAATCTCGCTAAACTTATGGTTCCTAGCACAAAGCCAACACCCCGCCACCCCGAAGTTTAGCATGCCAACGCTTCTTTTTCGGTTCTAATTTGATTGTAGAATCTTAAATCATTGCAAATCAGCAACTTATAATCTCTTTAATACAAAACTCACGTTAAATATGAAAAAACACAAAATCATCGACGCTTGGATGCAACATCCAACGCCCAGATTTGCGAATCAGGAAATGTTTGCGTCGCTTAGAAAATGGCTGAAAGTGGATAAAATCGAGGGAGATATTCCTCTTGAAATGACGGTTGCTGCTATGGATATAGCCAATATTTCCAAAGGATTGATTTGTAGTTGGGAAGGTCCTCAAGGTGACTTGATTTCCAATAAAGAAGTAGCTGGTTTTATTGAAAAATATCCTGATCGTTTTGTTGGGATTGCCTCTGTGAAATTAAATAAACCTGTTCATGAATTGAGAAAATGTGTTCGAGAATATGGATTTAAAGGTTTAAGTGAAAGATCAGAAATAAACTATTCCAAAATGGGACTAAGAGATTTTTTGATTATTGAGGCAAAAAACGCAGCCATAGCAGGGCTATGGTGAGTATTTTTAACGAAAAGAATCGGAAAATATCGATGTCAAATGGAATAAGTTATTTTTGTTGTTTCACTAAGGATTATTCAGTGGTTGTGGAATTTGCCGCCTACTCATGCTTATTATTATCC